>DXBL01000007.1 GCA_019116555.1 Candidatus Pseudomonas excrementavium | reverse complement strand
CTTCGCGTCACTGGTGAAGCGATCGTGTTCACCCTCTTTGTTGACCGTACCAGGCGAGTCGTTGTCGTTCTTGCTGTGGTAGACATCATCATAGAAGGTACTGCCACGCAGTACTGCGCCGTAGTTGTCCTTGCGCAGAATCAGCTCACCCAGCGCGGTGGCCCGGTGGGTGGTCAGTGAGTGACGGTCGAAGTTGCGGTTACCATCATCGGCGTTGGCCTGACCATCCAGCAGCTTGGAGTCGGGACTCTGCATACGAATACCGATGCCATAGCTGGTGGTCACCGACCAGTCCAGGGTTGCTCCATTGTCGAAACGGAAGGTTTCGCCGGCCTGTACGTCATGGGAAGAGAATGCGGCGATGGCGATGGCCAGTGAGGCGACCGCAAACCCTGTCGAGCTCCGCTGCATGATCTTCTTGTTATTGTTTTTCATAACTACTCCTGGATTCAGGTGAAACAACTTGCCTGTTGTTTTGTTAAACATGTATGTCTTCAGCTGCTACAAACGTCCGCCCCCCACTGCTGGACAGACTGAAGCGCCAGGCTTCGCCATCCAGGGTGCGGGTCAGTACTCCCTCGTCCCTGAGGAAATTGATGTGGGCCAGGGTCTCGCCCATGGCCATCAACAAATCGAAACTCCCGCGAATCCGCGGGAATAGAATCGGGCATAGCTCGGCAACGGTCCGGGCCCCACCTTCCAGCGCCGAGACCAGCGCCTCCAGGTGAGCATCGTGGTGCTGCTGCAATTGCCCGATGCGGTGATGCAGGCCATGGAATGGCCGTTCGTGGGCCGGCAGCACCAGCACCCCGTCGGACAGGTTGCGAAAGCGCCGCAACGAGGCCAGCCAATCACCCAGCGGGTTGGCTTCCGGCTCGGTCGCAGTGATGCAGACGCTGGAGGTGATGCGCGGCAGGATCTGGTCGCCGGCGATCAACAGCTGGTCGTCTTCGCTGTACAGGCACACATGCTCGGGGGAGTGCCCCGAGCCGATGACCACCTGCCAGCAGCGCCCGCCGATCCTCAGCCGATCGTTTTCCCGCAGCCGGCGAAAGCTGGTGGGCGCGTCTATGTCATAGGACATCTGGCTGAGCATCGGACGGAAGGCTTCCACCTGCTCCTCCTGCAACCCGCAGCGCCGGAAAAACTGGGAAAACGCCCAGTCCGGCTTATCACCCTTCGGCGGGGTGAGGAACAATGCCTGATATTCGCCAAAGCTCATGTAGGCCGGGCATTGAAAGCGGTCCACCAGCCAACCGAGCAGACCGCTGTGGTCGTAGTGACAATGGGTCACGATCACCGCGAGCACTGGTGCCCCAGCGAATACCTCGCTGAATACCGTTTCCCATACCTCACGGCTCTGCGGTGTGTTCAAGCCGGTATCCACCACGACCCAGCCGTGCTCGTGGCGCAGCAGGTAGAGGTTGATATGATCCAGGCCGAACGGCAGCGGCATGCGCAACCACAACACCCCCGGCGCCACTTCCAGCGTGTGACCCGGTTGCGGCGGCTCGGCCCAGGGGAAGCTGAGACTGCCCCTGACCTCGCGCTCATGCAGACCCAGGCCGCTCATCAGGCTTCCCCGGCGAAGGCGGGCAGGCCGGCCCGAGTCAGTGCCTCGGCGCTATACGGCACGTAGCTGCCGGCCTGGTCGTCCTTGATGAACAGTGGATCGTCGAACAGCTCGGGGTTATAGCCCTGGCGCTGCAGATCGATCTTGCGCAGCTTGAAGGTAGAGGTCATGTCCGCCATGGCCGACACCCGCACGAACACCGGTACCGCATAATGCGGCAGGCGCTGGTTGGCGAAGGCGAAGAACGTCTGCGGATCGAACTGCTGTTCCGGCTGCATCAAGACAGCGGCCATGCCGGCACGGCCTTCATGTTGCGGCACCCGCACGCCGTAGATGTTGATCAGCTCCAGCCCGGGGAAATCGCCCAGCGCATCGGCCACTTCCAGGGTCGAGACGTTCTCGCTCTTCCAGCGGAAGGTGTCACCGATACGGTCGACGAAATAGCAGTAGCCGTCTTCGTCGTAACGCAGCAGGTCGCCGGAGGCCCACCAGGCGTCACCGTCGCTGAATACGTTGCGCAGGATCTTGCTTTCGGTCGCCTCGGCCGAGGTATAGCCCTCGAAGCGTCCGGCACCGATATCGGGCAGGTTGATGATCATGCCTACCGCCTCGCCGACCTCGCCCGGCTGGCAGTGGATGTAGCGCCCCTCGGCATCGCGCTGGTGGGTCTGCGTACTGGTATCGTATTTGAGGAGACGCAGGTTGGTCTTGTCCCAGAACGGCACCCGGCCGCAGGAACCGACGCGGTTGTCGACGTTCAGGACTGCGGCGTTGGCCTCGGTGGCGCCCCAACCCTCGAATACATCCAGTTCACCGAAACGCTCGACCCAGCGGCTCCAGACATCCTTGCTCAAGCCGGCACCGAGCATGCAGCGCAGCCCATGGGAACGGTCGTCGGTCTGGGCCGGCTTGTTCAGCAGGTAACGGCAGATCTCGCCGATGTACTGGAAGATGCTTACCTGGTGCTGGCGGATATCCTGCCAGAACTGGCTGGCGCTGAACTTGCGGCGGAACACGATGGACGCACCGGCGGCCAGTGCAGTGGAGGTCACCGAGGTAGCCGCGGCGCCGTGGTACAACGGCAGGCAGCAGTAGAAGACATCCTCGGGGGTGACCTCCAGGGTCACCTCCATGACATCGCCTGAGGTCATCCAGCGCATGTGGCTGTATTTCGCCGCCTTGGGCAGGCCGGTGGTACCCGAGGTGAAGATGTACAGCATGTCGTCCTCGGCGGCGATTTCAGCACGCAAGGAGGCGTCCGGACGCGCACGCGAGGCGTCCAGCACCTGGCCATGGAACTGCTGATCCAGGCTTGCCGGCAGCGTACTGCGCTCCACCGGCTTTTCCGTATCGGTCACCAGCCAGCGCGGGTAGTCGGCGGTCTGCTCGGTCTCGAGAAAACCGTCCAGGCATTCTTCACCGATCACTACCGCCTTGGCCGCGGTGGCCTGCAGCGCATGCAGCAGCGCGCGGCCATTGAGGTGGTAGTTGAGGAAGGCCGTGACGGCACCGATCTTGGTCAGGCCAAACCAGCAGAAGAAGAAGTCCGGGCGGTTCTCCATGGCCATGGCGCA
>DXBL01000087.1 GCA_019116555.1 Candidatus Pseudomonas excrementavium | reverse complement strand
GTTGTCCGGGGCGCTACACCCCGAAAGACGGAACCCTAGAGAAACATCTCCAGCAGGTCGTTGAGAAACAGCCGGCCCTGTTCGGTGGGGCGCAGGTGCTCTTGCCAGGGTTCCAGCAGGCCGCGTTCCACGGCGCGGTCAAGCAGCGGGGCGATGTTGGCGAGGGGCTGGCCGGTGCGTTCGGTGTACCAGGCGCTGGGTACACCGTCGACCAGGCGCAGGGCATTCATCAGGAAGTCGAAGGGAAGCTCTTCGGCGCCGAGGATCTTGTTGCCGGCGCGGTAAGCCGTGTCTGAATTCAGATAATCCTTCGGCTGGCGGGTTTTCCAGTAGCGCTCGATGCGGCCATCGGCGTGGGTGAGTTTGCCATGGGCACCGGCACCGATGCCGAGGAAATCACCGTATTGCCAGTAATTGAGATTATGCCGGGCGCGGCGGTTATCGCGGGCGTAGGCGGAGATCTCATACTGGGCGTAGCCGGCTTCGGCCAGCCGCGCCTGGCCGGCTTCCTGGATATCCCACAGCACATCGTCCTCCGGCAGGGTCGGCGGGCGGGAATAGAACACGGTATTGGGCTCCAGCGTCAGCTGGTACCAGGACAGGTGCTCCGGCCCCAGCGCGATGGCCTGGTCGATATCGGCGAGTGCCTGTTCCAGGGCCTGCTGTGGCAGACCATGCATCAGGTCCAGGTTGAGATTGTCGAAGCCGGCGCGGCGGGCCATGTCCACCGCGGCCAGCGCTTCGTTGTCATCATGGATGCGGCCGAGGGCCTTGAGATGCGTCGGGTTGAAGCTCTGGATACCGATGGACAGCCGGTTGATCCCGGCAGCGCGGTAATCGTGAAACTTGGCCTGTTCGAAGGTCCCGGGGTTGGCTTCCAGAGTGATCTCGATATCGCTGGCAAAGCCCAGCCGCTGCTGCATGCTCTGCAGCAGACGATCCAGGCTGGCAGCGGAGAACAGGCTGGGGGTGCCGCCGCCGAAGAAGATGGAGGTCAGCTCCCGACCCTGCGCGTAGTGCAGATCCTGATCCAGATCGGCAATCAGCGCATCGATATACTCGGCTTCCGGCAACCCGCTGTCGTAGGTATGCGAGTTGAAGTCGCAGTAGGGGCATTTGCGCACACACCAGGGTATATGCACATAGGCCGCCAGCGGTGGCAGCGATTGCGCCAGTATGCTGCTGGAACTGGCAACGGTTTGTCGCTTGCTGCTTGCTGCTTGCTGCTGTTTCACACCAGCCCCAGCCGCTGACGCAGCAGCACCATCGCCCGGGCGCGGTGACTCAGCTGGTTCTTCTGCTCGGCGGGCAGCTCGGCGCTGGACACGCCCAGTTCCGGCACCAGAAACAGCGGGTCATAACCGAAGCCGTGTTCACTCTGGGCGGCATGCAGGATACGACCTTCCCAGGCGCCTTCGCAGATGATCGGCACCGGGTCGTCGGCATGGCGCACCAGCGCCAGGGCGCAGATGAAACGCGCGCCGCGCTGCTCATCCGGTACGTCCTTCAACGCGTCCAGCAGCTTGGCATTATTGGCGGCATCGCCCTGGCCGTCGGCATAGCGGGCCGAATAGATACCGGGTGCGCCGCCCAGCGCATCCACCGCCAGGCCGGAATCATCGGCCAGCGCTGGCAGGCCGGAGGCCCGTGCGGCATGGCGCGCCTTGAGAATGGCATTCTCGATGAAACTCAGCCCGGTCTCTTCGGCTTCCTCGCTGATGAACTGGCTCTGCGGCAACACCTCGATATGTGCGCCCAGCATGGCCTGCAGCTCCTTGAGCTTGCCGGCGTTATTGCTGGCCAATACCAGCTGGCTGAAGGTGGCCTCACTCATCGGGATGGAACTCCTGCTGGAAGCGCAGGGTATGCACCGGCGCATTGTCATCGGCCTGCACGCGCACCTCGAACTGCAGCAAGCCGCGCTGGCCGGCGCTGTAGTTGGCGACGAAGTAGATGGCGTCCTGCTCCTGGATGCGCATGAACTGGAGCGGGGTGGTCTGTTGCAGCAGATTCTTCACCGTGCCTTCGACCCGGGCATCCACTGCCTCGGGTCCGTCGGCGCCGTTGCGCTGCACGGCGATGTTCACCACGCCCTGGCGGGGGCCGCGCTGCAGACCGGCTGCGGCGGCAATTTCCGGCTGCAGATAGGAGCTGTTGAAGGTGTTGTGATAGACCAGCAGATCGCCGAAGCGCTGCGGGCTCTGGGCCGGGCCCGACTGGGCGGTGGCGGTAGCCGTGGCGAGCATCAGCAGGCCGGCGAGCAGGATACGTTTCATGGGATCTCCTTGTCAGCGGGTGACACGGTAAATGGCGACCTCGCCCAGCAGATTGGGCCACATGGCGCTCAGCTTGCTGCTGCGGTGGGTCTGGTCCACTACCAGACGATCAAGGATGCGTACCGAGCGTTCGTGGCACAGCTTCTCGAAGTCCTTGAAGGTACAGAAGTGGATGTTCGGCGTGTTGTACCAAGTGTACGGCATGAATTCGGATACCGGCATGCGACCCTTGGTCCCCAGGTACAGCCGGCAGCGCCAGTGACCGAAGTTGGGGAAGGTGAGGATCGCCTCGCGGCCGATGCGCAGCATGTCCTCGAGAATCCGGTCGGGGTAGTGCACCGCCTGCAGGGCCTGGGTCATGACCACCGTATCGAAGCTGTGGTCCTCGAAGTTGTCCAGGTCCTGGTCGAGGTCTTTCTCGATCACGTTCACGCCCTTGCCGATGCAGGCGTTGATATTGTCCGGGTCGATTTCCAGGCCATAGCCGCGCACCTGCCGATTGTTCTGCAGGTAATGCAGCAGTTCACCTTCGCCGCAGCCGAGGTCCAGCACCCGGCTGCCGGGCTGGATCCAGTTCTGGATGATCTGCAGATCTGCGCGCAGGGTCATGCGTCCACCTCGATACGGTTCATGTAGCTGCTCAGCGCCTGGATATAGCGCGGGATCGGCAGCAGGAAGGCATCATGGCCCTGGGCGGCATCGACTTCCAGATAGCTGACGTCCTTGCGGGCGGCCATCAGCGCATTGGCCAGTTCCCGCGAGCGCGCTGGGGCGAAGCGCCAGTCGGTGCTGAAGGAAATGACCAGGCTGCGGGCGGTGACCGGCTCCAGTGCCTTGGCCAGATCATCACCATGGGCGCGGGCCGGGTCGTAATAATCCAGCGCCTTGGTCATCAGCAGGTAGGTGTTGGCGTCGAAGCGCTCGGAGAATTCCTGGCCCTGATAGCGCAGATAGCTCTCGACCTGGAACTCGACGCTGCTGATGTCGTAATTGAGGCGCTCGGTGCGCAGTTCACGGCCGAATTTCTGGCCCATGGCATCGTCGGACAGGTAGGTGATATGCCCGACCATGCGCGCCAGGCCGAGGCCGCGCTTGGGAATCACGCCGAAGGCGGCGTAGTCGCCGTCATGGAAGTCCGGATCGGTGATGATCGCCTGCCGCGCCACTTCGTTGAAGGCGATATTCTGCGCCGACAGCTTGGAGGCGGTGGCGATGGCTACGCAGTGGCGCAGGCGGTCGGGGTAATGAATCGCCCAGTGCAGCGCCTGCATGCCGCCGAGGCTGCCGCCCACCACCGCGGCCCAGCACTCGACGCCCAGGTGGTCGGCCAGGCGCGCCTGGCTGTTGACCCAGTCCTCGACCACGATCATCGGAAAGCGGCCGCCGTAGGTCTTGCCGGTCTCGGGGTCGATGCTGGACGGGCCGGTGGAGCCGTGGCAGCCGCCCAGGTTGTTCAGGCTGACGACGAAGAAGCGGTTGGTATCGATAGCCTTGCCGGGGCCGATGCAGGCATCCCACCAACCCGGTTTGCGGTCGTCTTCGCTGTGGTAGCCGGCGGCATGGTGATGGCCGGACAGCGCATG
>DXBL01000086.1 GCA_019116555.1 Candidatus Pseudomonas excrementavium | reverse complement strand
CGTGGATCCAGGCCTATGAGCGCAACAACGTGCTGGTCGGCCTGACCTGCGGGCTGCGTGGCAAGGCGCAGATCGGCAAGGGCATGTGGGCCATGCCGGACCTGATGGCCGCCATGCTGGAGCAGAAGATTGGCCATCCCAAGGCCGGTGCCAACACCGCCTGGGTTCCCTCACCGACCGCGGCGGTGCTGCACGCGTTGCACTATCACCAGGTTGACGTGCAGGCCGTTCAGCAGGAACTGGAGAAGATCTCTCTGCAGGATGAGCAGGAAGCCCTGCTCAACGGCCTGCTGACCGCGCCGCTGGCCGAACAGGCCAACTGGAGCGACGAGGAGAAGCAGCAGGAACTGGACAACAACGCCCAGGGCATCCTCGGCTACGTGGTGCGCTGGGTGAACCAGGGCGTGGGTTGCTCCAAGGTGCCGGATATCAACGATATCGGCCTCATGGAAGACCGCGCCACCCTGCGTATCTCCAGCCAGCACATGGCCAACTGGCTGCACCACGGCGTGGTCAGCAAGGAGCAGGTGATCGAGACCTTCGAGCGCATGGCCAAGGTGGTGGACCAGCAGAACGCCGGAGACCCGGAGTACAGCGCCATGGCCACCGACTTCACCAACTCGCCGGCCTACCAGGCGGCACTGGACCTGGTGTTCAAGGGTCTGGAGCAGCCCAGCGGCTACACCGAGCCGTTGCTGCACCACTGGCGCCAGGTCGCCAAGGCGCGCTGATCGGCGCCTGATCTGCACCACTGACAACGCCCCCGCCTTCGGGGGCGTTTTCTTTTCCTCTCCCTGCTCTTTCTCCTGCAGCGTGCCGGCTCCCACGCCGGGCTAAGACTAAGGTCGCCTTCCCTGTTTCGGGCACTGATTTAGAGTCTGCATACCAGACCGTCATCGGCCAGGAATAAAAACAATATGCATAACAAGTACATCGCCGCAGCCCAACAGCTGCCCCGCCCCACTGCACGCAAGCCCCAGCGGCGCCGCTTGGTCTGGGTATGCACCCTGGGCCTGGGTAGCCTTTACCTGGGCTTCCTGATCCTGGTCGCCTTCCGCGCTGACTGGATTGATATTGCCGCCGCGGCAGAAGTAGCCAACGCGCTGCTCTGGGGTCTCGGCCTGCTGGTATTGCTGTTGTCCTTCGCCCTGGCCAGCCTGTATTTCGGCAGGATCAGTCGTGACTATACCGACCTGACCAGCCTCTCGATCGTCCCCATGCCTTCCGCCGACCACCATGATGCCGCCGCAGCCGAGGTCTGCCAGTCAGACAGGGCCGCCTGAGCCGTATCCCGACAATAAACACAGCGTCCATACCGAGCCTGCAGATGGACGAGCAGACCCCTAAAGGAGAATAACAATGCAAACAGATGTAGTGGCCGAGGTGCTCAGGCATCCCAAATACCAGGAATTGGTGAAACGTCGTACCCGGGTCAGCATGACCTTTTTCGGCGTCACCCTGCTGATCTATGCCGGCTTCATCCTCACCATGGCCTACCTGCCCGAGATATTCGCCCAACCCCTGGGGCCCAACTGGACCATGAGCGTCGGACTGTTCGTCGGTCTCCTGGTCGCCTGCAGCGCGGTGATCCTGATTGCCTTGTACACCTATTTCTCCAACAAGGTGTTCGATCCCCTGTTGGCAGCGATCATGAGGGACGTGCAATGAACAAGTACCTGCTGGGCACACTGCTGAGCATCGCCGCTCCGGCCGCCTTCGCCGAGACCGGTCAGGGTGCCAACACCGAAGCCATCGTGATGTTTCTGCTGTTCATCGCCGGCACCATGGGCATCACCTGGTGGGCTGCGCGCAAGACCCAGACCACGTCGGACTTCTATACCGCCGGCGGTGGCATCACCGGCTTCCAGAACGGTCTGGCGATTGCCGGTGACTATATCTCCGCGGCATCCTTTCTGGGGATTGCCGGCATGGTCTACGTCTCCGGCTACTACGGCGTAATCTATGCCATCGGCTTCCTGTTTGGCTGGCCGGTGGTGATGTTCCTGGTCGCCGAGCGCCTGCGCAACCTGGGGCGTTACAATTTCGCCGACGTCACCGCCTTTCGCCTGGAGCAGACCCCGGTGCGGATTCTGGCGGCCAGCGCCTCGCTGCTGATCATCGCCCTGTATCTGATTGCGCAGATGGTCGGTGCCGGCAAGCTGATCGTGCTGCTGTTCGGCATCGAGTACAAGTTCGCGGTGGTGATCATCGGCGCGCTGATGATGGTCTATGTGTTCTTCGGCGGCATGACCGCCACTACCTGGGTGCAGATCATCAAGGCGGTACTGATGTTGGCCGGTGGCACGCTGTTGTCGGTACTGGTGCTGTATGCCTTCAATTTCAGCCCTGACGCCATGCTCGCCGAGGCGGTAACCGTGCACCCCTACGCCGAAGAGCTGATGTCACCGGGTGATGCGGTCACCAGCAACCCGCTGAATGCGCTGTCGCTGGGTCTGGCCCTGGCCTTCGGTACTGCCGGCCTGCCGCACATCCTGATGCGCTTCTTCACCGTCTCCAGCGCCCAGGAAGCGCGCAAGTCCGTGATCTGGGCCAGCAGTTTCATCGGCTACTTCTATATCCTGACCTTCATCATCGGCTTCGGCGCCATCGCGCTGCTGGTCCGGCATCCCGAGTTCTTCCATGGCGGAGTGGATGGTAGCTTCAACATGTTGACCGACCTTATCGGCGGCACCAACATGGCAGCTGTGCACCTGTCCAATGCCGTGGGCGGCAGTCTGCTGCTGGGCTTCCTCGCCGCGGTGACCTTCGCCACCATCGTCGCGGTGGTCGCCGGTCTGGCCCTGGCTGGTGCAGCCTCGATCGCCCATGACCTGTATGCCAACGTGATCGCCCGTGGACGCTCGACCGAGAAGCAGGAGATGCGTATTTCCAAGATCTCGATCCTGGTGCTGGGTGTGCTGTCGATCCTGCTGGGCATCATCTTCGAGGACCAGAACGTGGCCTTCATGGTCGGCCTGGCCTTCGCCATCGCCGCCAGTGCCAACTTCCCGGTGCTGGTGCTGTCGATCTCCTGGCGCGGCTGCACTACCCGCGGCGCGGTATTCGGCGGCTTCATCGGCCTGCTGGTGGCAACCCTCTGGGTGGTGCTGAGCAAGACCGTCTGGGTCGACGTGTTCGGCAATGCCGAGCCGATCATTCCCTTCCCCAACCCGGGTATCGTCTCCATCCCGCTGGCGTTCATCGCGATCTGGTTCTTCTCGATCACCGACCGGACCGCGCGTGCCGAGCGTGAGCGGGATGCCTTCGACGCCCTGACCGTGCGCAGCCAGACCGGTCTCGGTCGCAGTGGGGCGGTGGCCCACTGAGTCGGCGACAGCCATTCGACTGGCCTGCATCCCGGCAGTGATGTTCCACTACCGGGATACAGGCGTTCACTTCCATCTACCCGAATCACCCAAACCGACCACCGGCTGCCTGCGATACCCGAACGGCGTCGCACTGCGGCATACCCGACTTGCCAGAACTCTGGTTGAATGCAACCCTTAGCTAGGGCCTGTTCCCGTTTCATTCGCCTGCGCGCAGGCGAATGAAACGGGAACAGGCCCTAGTCATCAACGGAGTGAGTGCCCATGTTTCGGTTAACCCTGCCCGGCGCCCTGTGTGCCCTGCTTCTGGCCGCCAGCCCGGCGGGAGCACAGATCTATTCCTGGACCGATGCAGACGGAAATCGCATCTTCTCCGACCAGCCCCGCCCCGGTGCCAGCACCGTCGAACTCGGGCCGACCAACGTCATCGAGCCGGCGCCGGTCGCTACGCGGCCCGAGCCCGTGGACCCGCCGTCCGACAGCGGCAATGCCAGTTTCTACCGGGAGCTGAGCATCACCAGTCCCGTGCATGACAGCAATATCCGCAGCAATGAGGGTGATCTGACCCTGGTAGTGCAGACCGACCCGCCACTCAGCGGCAGTCATCTGCTGCGAGTGTCCCTGGATGGCGTGTTAAGCGACAGCGCGGTGCCGGGCAACGGTGCGGCGATGCATCAGCTGACGGTGCGCAATATCGACCGGGGCAGCCATCAGGTTGCCGTGGTAGTGGTCAATGCCCGGGGTGAAGAGCTGCAACGCAGCGCGCCCGTCACCGTGCACCTGCAACGCACCTCGCTCAATCAACCGGGCCGCGGCGGCGCCAATCAGGCGCCCCGAGCACCCGCCGCACCCCGCGCACCCAACGTGCCCAGGCCGGGTGCCGGCGGCTGACACCCTGAGCGCACCATTATGGTGCGCATGCCCCTTTTTCGTGCCATAGTGATGTGCCAACCGGACATTGCCCCGGCACGCTCCCAGCCGCTCCCGCCCTGCCCCGCCCGGTGAATGACGGGCTGCCGGCCTGAGCCATGCCCTCGCCCTGCGCACTTGGCGGGCCGCACGCGCTGATCTGGTTCGCTTCTTGCAACGGCTAGCGAAACAGCTGCCCCAGCGTCGTGGATACATGCCCCATGCTACCTGATCTCTTTCTGCGCCAGATTCTGGACAACCTGACCACCGCGGTACTGCTGCTGGACGCCGACCTGCAGGTCAGCTACATGAACCCCGCGGCGGAAATGCTGCTCGAGGTCAGTGGCCAGCGGGTCACTGGCCAGCGCCTCGACAGCCTGTTCAGTGATTCGGTGGAGTCGCTCCAGCCACTGCGCAACACGGTGGCCACCGGACATCCGTTCACCAAGCGCGAGGCCCAGTTGAACCTCAGCAACGGGCAGACATTGATCGCCGATTATTCCGTCACCCCGGTCAGCGCGCTGGAACGCAACTGGGTCTTGCTGGAGCTGCTGCCCCGTGATCGGCTGCTGCGCATCACCCGGGAGGAGGCGCAGCTGTCCAAACAGGAAGTGACCCGGATACTGGTGCGCGGGCTGGCCCACGAAATCAAGAATCCGCTGGGTGGCATCCGCGGCGCCGCCCAGTTGCTGGCCCGGGAACTGCCGCAGCCGGAGCTGCAGGACTACACCGATGTGATCATTCAGGAGGCCGATCGCCTGCGTAACCTGGTCGACCGCATGCTCGGCCCTTACCGTCCGCCCCAGCTGGCGCGCATCAATATTCATGAAATCACCGAGCGCGTCTGCAGTCTGGTGGAAGCCGAGACCCAGGGCGACCTGCAGCTGCTGCGTGATTACGATCCGAGCATCCCGGACCTGATAGGCGACCGCGAACAGCTGATCCAGGCGGTGCTGAATATTGTCCGCAACGCCATGCAGGCCCTGCTCGCCGAACCGGCTACCCGTCACGGCCAGATCACCCTGCGCACCCGCGCCCTGCGTCAATTCACCATCGGCCCCCGGCGCCATCGTCTGGTATGCCGGCTGGAAATCTTCGACAACGGCCCCGGCATCGCCCCGGGCATCGTCGACAGCATCTTCTACCCGATGGTCAGCGGGCGCGCCGAAGGCACCGGTCTCGGCCTGTCGATCACCCAGAACATCATCACCCGGCATCACGGCCTGATCGAATGTGAAAGCGTGCCGGGCTGTACCGTCTTTACCCTGTTTCTGCCACTGGAATTCACTCCGGGAGAGGAAGAATGACTCGAACTGCTGACGTCTGGATCGTCGATGATGATCGCTCCATCCGCTGGGTACTGGAAAAGGCGCTGCAACAGGACGGGATGCAGCCGGTGTGCTTCGACAGTGCCGACAGCGCCCTGGCCCGTCTGCAGCGCCAGCAGCGCCCCGATGTGCTGATCAGCGATATCCGCATGCCCGGCACCAGCGGTCTGGAGTTGCTGTCGAGCATCCGCGAGCGTTATCCGAAGCTGCCGGTGATCATCATGACCGCCCATTCCGACCTGGACAGTGCCGTGGCCTCCTACCAGGGCGGCGCCTTCGAGTACTTGCCCAAGCCCTTCGATGTGGATGAAGCGGTATCGCTGGTGCGCCGCGCCCTGGCCCACAGCCATGAACAGGATGAGCATGACGCCGGCGCGCACAGCGGCCACACGCCGGAGATCATCGGCGAGGCGCCGGCCATGCAGGAGGTGTTCCGCGCGATCGGCCGACTGTCCCACTCCAATATCACCGTGCTGATCAATGGCGAATCCGGCACCGGCAAGGAACTGGTGGCCCACGCGCTGCATCGCCACAGCCCGCGGGCGCGCAATCCCTTCATCGCCCTGAACATGGCGGCGATTCCCCATGACCTGATGGAATCGGAGCTGTTCGGACACGAAAAAGGCGCCTTCACCGGCGCCGCCATGCAGCGCCGCGGTCGCTTTGAACAGGCCGATGGCGGCACCCTGTTTCTTGACGAGATCGGCGACATGCCCGCCGAAACCCAGACCCGCCTGCTGCGGGTGTTGGCCGACGGGGAGTTCTACCGGGTCGGCGGCCATACGCCGATCAAGGTGGATGTGCGCATCATCGCCGCGACTCACCAGGACCTGGAAAACCTGGTGCAGGCCGGCAAGTTCCGGGAAGACCTGTTCCATCGCCTGAACGTGATCCGCATCCATATTCCGCG
>DXBL01000085.1 GCA_019116555.1 Candidatus Pseudomonas excrementavium | reverse complement strand
TGGGCGATATCGCCGACGCCGATGACGAAGTCCAGATCAAGAGTATCGGTCAGGTGGTTGACGTGGCCAACGGCGGCGGCCAGGCCGGGGAATTCGGCCTTGGGCTTGGGCTCGGCGTCGCCAAGGATGGCGAAGCGCAGTACCGGCTCGGCGGCACTGGCCAGTACGGGAGCCAGTGCACTGCTGGCCAGCAGCAGGCAGGTGGGTAGCAGGATGCGGAGTTTCATGGTCGTTCCTTATCAGGTGGATAACTACGTGTTTGAGGTAACGTCGAGTTCTATCTCGACCGTTTGGGGTGGCGGGTGCGCCATTGGCCGGGATGGAACCCGGCCTCCCTTGGGCCGTCGTCAGCTGCCGATCACCTTGCCCTGGTCATGGGTAATGACCACGGTGGTGGAGCGGGGGCGGCTGTGGCCGTCGGTGGCGGGGTAGCTGATGCCGGGGTGCTGGATGTTGATCCAGAGGGTGCGGTAGTCCGGAGTCCAGGTGATGCCGGTGATCTCGCAGCCCCGCGGACCGACCAGGAAGCGGCGCACTTCCCTGGTTTGCGGATCGGCACAAAGCAGCTGGTTACAACCGGTGTTGAGGGTGTGCGCAGCTTCGTCGTCGGAATCGGTTTGAATCCACAGGCGGCCAGCGCCATCGAAGGCCAAGCCGTCCGGGGAGGAGAAGATATCTCCCTGGATATTGCCGATCAGATTATCCGGCAGCGGCTGGCCGTCCGCATCCATGGCACCGGGCTGGTCGCCGGCGAGCAGGAATACATCCCACTCGAAGGTGGTGGCGGCGGGGTCGGCATTGGTCTCGCGCCAGCGCAGGATCTGGCCGTGCTGGTTGTTGGAGCGGGGGTTGGCCGCATCCACCGGAAAGCGGCTGCCGCGATCGCGGTTGTTGGTCAGGGTGACGTAGACTTCACGACTGCCAGGATGTACGGCGACCCATTCCGGGCGGTCCATCGGTGTGGCACCGAGGATGTCGGCGGCGCCCCGGGCGTTTAGCAGGACGGCTTGCTGATCGGCGAAGCCGTTGTCTTCAGTCAACCCATTCTCGCCCCAGATCAGCGGCAGCCAACGCCCGTTGCCATCCTCGTCGAAGCGGGCGGCATACAGGGTGCCGCGGTCCAGCAGATGGCGGCTGGCGGCGGGGTTGCTGGCATCGTGACGGCCAGCGGCCACGAATTTCCAGACGTATTCGCCCCGGGCGTCGTCGCCGGAATACACCGCCATGCGACCGTCATCGCCCAGCGAGACCACTGAACATTCCCGGCCCAGGCGGCCCATGGCGGTGCGCTTGACGGGTTTGCTGTCGGGGTCGAAGGGGTCGATTTCCACGACCCAGCCGAAGCGGTTGGGCTCGTTCACATGGCCCTGATAGGCCGCTGTGGGATCGGGGGTGGCGTCAAAACGTTGATCCACCGATTCCCAGGCGTAATAGGCGCTGTGCTGGCCCTGGCCGATGCCGTAGCGCTGGTGTGTCGGGCGGGCGGCGTGGTCGGCGGCGTCGCGGTTGACGAAGTAGTTGTGGAAGTTCTCTTCACAGGTCAGATAGGTGCCCCAGGGCGTCACGCCCATGGAGCAGTTGTTCAGTGTGCCGAGCACCTCGGTGCCGCTTGGATCGCTGGCGGTTCGCACGCGCAGGTCACCGGCCAGCGGGCCGCCGATGGCCATGGGCGTCATGGCACTGATGCGCCGATGCAAGCGCGAACCGGATACCCGCTGCCACTGACCCGCGGCATCCCGTCGAATTTCCAGCACACTGACGCCATGGGCGGCCTGCTCCTTGCGCACCTGGTCCACCGGGCGCTGGCGCCCGCCATCCTCCAACTGGGTGAACGTCAGACCATCGGGATGCAAGGTGGGGTTGATGTACTCGTGGTTGATGACCAGCAAACCATGCTCGTTGGGCGCATCCTCGAAGGGAAAGAAATGCATGCCGTCGTGGTTGTCGCCGGCCTGCAGCAGTTGGGCTTGCCAGTCCTGGGAGGCGTCCTCCTGCCAGACCGGGGCATTATCCAGCACCGCATCGCCCCAACTGAAGAAGGGCCGGGCGCTGTAACCCTCGGCGACCAGCACCTGATCGAAGTCCGCAGCGGTCTGTGCCGCCACGCCGGCAAAGCCCATCAACGGGGCGCGGCCTGGAGTGCCTGGGCTGCGCTGACAACCGAGCAGACCACCGCCAAACAGACCGATAGCAGCCAGTGCCAACCCGCCCTTGAGTATCTGACGGCGGCTGCGGTTGATGATGGTGTCCAGATCGGCCGCCGGGCTCGGGTTCAGGCGACGGTCGTCTACTGCAGCGAGGTCGGCGTGGTAATGCTGGTGTTCCTGTCTCATGTTCTGTCCGTCACTGGATACGATAGCGAAAGGTGTTGCTGATACCGGGTACGTCCACCGGCTGACCGTTGATCAGGCGCGGCTGGTAACGGAAGCTGTTGGCGGCGTTCAGCGAGGGTCGTTCGAACATCGGGTCGTCACAGGCGCCTTCCACCACCTGCGGGTCTTTCACTCGACCGTCGCGGGTTACCGTGTAGCGCACCGTGCAGTCACCTTCGACGCCGCGGTCCAGTGCCCGGCGCGGATAGGAGGGCGGCTCCTTGCTGATCGGCTGGTACTGGGCAATGGCGGCGGCTTCGGCGGCGCGCCGGGCGGCCTCGGCCTCGGCCAGGGCACGGGCTTCAGCCGCGGCGGCCTGGCGCTGCTGCTCGGCTCTGGCCTGTTGTTCAGCCTGCTCGCGCTCCTGCTGTTCCCGAGCCAGCTGCTGACGTTCCTGTTCCCGCTGCAGCTGCTGTTGGCGGCGCTGTTCGGCCAGCCGCTGCTGTTTTTCCTGTTCGCGCTGCTGCTCTTGCAGCCGCTTGCGGGCAATCTCGGCCTGATCTACCTGTGGCTCGACCGGTGCCGGTGGTTCGGCTTGCACTACCGGCTCGGGCAACGGTTCGGGTATCGGTTCCGGTTCGGGTGCTGGCGTGGGCAGGGTCACCAGTTGGGTAATCATCACCGTCTGTGGTGCGCTAGCCGGTGCTTCGGGGGACCAACTGCTGTACAGCGCCCAGGCGGCCGCACCGTGCAGCAGCACGGTGGCCGCCGCCGGTAGCAACCAACTGCCGATGCGGCTGCTCGGTTGCTGGGTCCGGGGGCGGGTCTGCATCAACTCATTCATGCTTCAGGGTGCCTCGGTAATCAGGCCCAGGCGGGTGATGCCGCCCTGTTGCAGCGCGGCCATGCCTTCGATCACCAGGCCGTAGTCGGCATGGCGGTCGGCACGGATGAACACCTGGGTGTCGGGTTTGGCGGCGACCAGTGCGCTGATGCGCTGGCGCATCTCCTCCAGCGAGCTGCTGCTGTCGCTGTATTGCTCGGTATTGACCGTGTCGCCTTCGTTCCAGTGGTAATGCCCCTGATCATCGATGGACAAGGTGACAATATTGAGCGGGTCGTCGGTGGCCAATGCCTCGCTGGCAACCTTCGGTAGCTCGATCTGCACCCCCTGGGTGAGCATTGGTGCGGTCACCATGAAGATCACCAGCAGCACCAGCATCACGTCGATATAGGGCACCACGTTCATTTCCGCATTGGGCCGCAGTTTTCTCCGAGCCGGGCGCATGACTTATTGCTCCGCCCGGCTGTGCAAACGCCGGTGCAGCAGGGTCGAGAACTGCTCGGCGAAGGTGTAGTAGCGGCTGATCAGCCCTTCACTACGGGCGGCGAAGCGGTTGTAGGCGATCACCGCAGGAATAGCGGCGAACAGGCCGATGGCGGTGGCGATCAGTGCCTCGGCAATGCCTGGGGCAACCGCAGCCAGGGTGGCCTGCTCGGTCTGCGACAGACCGATAAAGGAGTTCATGATGCCCCACACGGTACCGAACAGACCGATATAGGGACTGACCGAGCCGACCGTGGCGAGGAATGGCAGGTTCTTTTCCAGACGCTCCTCTTCCAGCGAAATGGCCACGCGCATGGCCCGTTGCACACCTTCCATCACCGCTTCCGGATCACTCTGCTGGGCGCGCATATGGGCGAATTCGCTGTAGCCGGCGTGGAACACACCTTCCACACCGGGGCTGTCGGGTTGTTGCTGTTGATACAGCTGTTGAAGATCGGTGTCCTTCGACCAGAAGTTGCGCTCGAAGCGCGTCAGCGAGCGCCGGGCTGTACCCATCAGGCTGCTGCGCTGGATGATCAGGAACCAGGAGATCAGCGAGGCGAGCACCAGAATCAGCATCACCCCTTGCACCAGCAGACTGGCTTCGGCGATCAGCATCCAGGGCGACATACCATGGGTAGTGGATGTGGGCATGAGTGGGTTCTCCATCAATCGAGTTGCAAGGCGTCGGCGATGCTCTGCCAGGGCACGTATTTGTAATTCTGATTACCTTCGGGCATGCGCTTGCGGCCGTCCTGCACCATCAACACGCCTTGGCTCCACTGTCCGCCGAGGTTGGCTGAGGTCACCTCCAGACCGTCGGTTTCCGAGACGCCATCGATGCTCGATTGGCTGTTCAGACCGATGCGGAAGCTGCCGCGCAGCTGGTAGGGCGGCTCGGCATCGACCACCACGTAGCTGTCATTGCCCTGGCTGGAAATCACCAGATAGGGGTGGTCGGCGTGCTGATAGATGGCCAGGCCTTCGATATCGGCTTCGACAGGACCCTCGACCCCAATCACTCGGGTCATCTCGGTGGAGGCGTTTTCCCCTGCATCCAACGCCCACACCGCCTCGCCTTCTTCACCGATAAACAGCCGCTGGCGCTGGTCATCGACCACGCAGCCCTCGGGCTGGGTAGCGACAGCAAACTCGCGTACCAGCTCGCCACTGATCTCGCCCTGGTTGCCATCCAGGCGGTACTGCACAAAGCGACCATCCTTGTCGTTGGCAATCGCGTACATGACCCCGTCATGGCTCTGGCCCATGCAGAAGCCATAGATTTCATCCAGCGCAGTGGCGATCTGGCCCAGTTCGCTTAACTGACCATTGGCTGGATCGATGGCAAAGACCTGCAGGCTGTTGTGGTCACGGTTGCTGGCCACGGCCAGATCGAGTTGTTGCTCGCCGAGCTGGAAACCATGGCGCACATCGACGTTGTTCAGACGCCCGACCGGCAGATACTGCAGTTGCTGGCCGTTGAGGTCGTACACCGCCAGGCCATTGCGTTTGTCGGTGCCCAGCACCCGGGACGCAGCCGGGTCGCTGGGATGCAGCCAGATGGCCGGGTCATCGGCCGCGTCGCCGGGACTGGGAATCGGGTCGGTCTGCACGGTGGGCAGCACCACCGGCATAACGGCATTGCCGGCCAGGGTGCTGGCCGCCCAGTCAATTTGGCTCTGGTAGAGCTTGCCGTCGTCACCATCGACCAGCAGCAGTTGGGCCTGCTCGTCGGTGCGGCGGGCGGCGATGCGTTCCGGCTCGACAATGCCCCCCAGCACGATCGGCTCCAGGCTGTCCCAGCCATCTTCGGTCAGCTGATAGCGGTGCAGTCGCTGGGCATCGGCATCCAGTGCCAGCAGGCCGCCAGGCACGCTAGCCAGCCCGGCGACGAGCTCCTGAATTCCACCAAAGGGCGCGACCATATCCACCGGTTGACGGCTCTGTTCGGCTTCGGGATGTGCACCATAGGCCCAGATGCCCACGCTTTCCTCGTTGACATACAGCAGCTGCTGCTGATCATCCACAGCGCAATGTTCGCTTTCCGGCGGCAGGCGCAGGCTGCGTACATGGGCGGCGGTATCGAGCAACTGGCTGGGGTTGCCGACCAGCCACTGATCGCCCATG
>DXBL01000084.1 GCA_019116555.1 Candidatus Pseudomonas excrementavium | reverse complement strand
CCTCCGGCACTGTTGCGGCCGCCGTCTCGTAGAGCGCTACGGGTTCGCGTACGCCAGCCTCCAGGGAGCTCGCAGCGTCCGGCCGCGGCGGCTGGGACAATCGGGTTGCGCGATGCAGCACGGTACGTTGCAGCACCTGCAGCTGAGCCACGCTGGGTGCAGCTTCCGGATGCTCCTCGCCGATCAGGCGCAGGCCAGCGCACAGCGCCCGGCAAACGCTGGCGTTGAATGCCGGGCGCTGCTCCAGGGCGGCGCCCAGCGGTGGCTCGACGCTCTGTACCAGCCGCTCGGCCGTATCGACCGCCTCGCGCCAGAGATCTGAGTTGCCGCCTTCGCGCAGATAGGCCATCTGCAGCACCTGACTCCAGGTGTCACGCAGCAGGTCGACGACGAACACCGGCAGAGTTCTTCCCAGCAACAGGGTATTGAGTACCCGCGCCGCCTGACTGCGCGCGGCATCGACCCGGGCGCGCCCTTCTTCGGCATCCCGGGTGCGCTGCTCCAGACGTTCGGCGCGGCGCTGCTCGATGCGCACGAAACCGGCCAGTTCTTCATGCATCTGCTCGAAGAAAGCGGCATCTGCCTGCTGCTCGCCGAGCAGCCGGTCGACCATGCGCTCCAGCAGGCTGTGCAGCTGGTCACGGCGCAGATCATCGTGATCACTCCAACCCAGGGTCGCCCGTGCCAGTTCGTTCAGCAGCCGCCGAGCGGGGTGCGAGGAACGGCTGAACAGGCTCTTGTCCGCTATGGCAACGCGCAGGATAGGCAATTGCATGCGACCGATCAGCGCTTTCAAGGCTGCCGGCAGCTGGGCATCGTCCAGCACGAAATCGAACAGCATCGATACCAGGCTGATGACATCATCATCCACCCGGTCAAGCTTGCGCACTTCCCCGGTCTGCCGGAGCTGCTCGCCCAGTTGTCGATTGATGTGCCCGCGCAGATCATGGAGCGTGGCGCTGGGCTCCGCCTGCTGGCGGGTGGCAAAACTGTTCAGCATGCCGAGCAGTTCTTCACTGGGGACCGGTGGTGCCGAGGGCGCGCCCAGCGCGCTCAGGGCAACGTCGCCACTGGCATGACGCCAACTGCTGATCAGCTCACTGAACAATGACAACACCTGCGGGTCAGCGGCTTCCGCGGCCCCGGTCGGGCCGCCCGGCGGCCGCCCCGCTGCCGCGCCACGCGGGCGCACCGGCAGGCCGTCCTGCTTCAAATCAGGCAGAATACCGGCATTTTTCAACAACCCGTTGGCATCGACATACAGCGAATCGATGGAGTTGAACACATGCCGCTCGAACATCTTGAGGATGATCAGCCGCACCTTGATATCCAGACCGAGCGGCGCGCAGCTATCGGAAAACAATTGCACCAGACAACTGGGTGCCAGCGGATTGCTGCGCACATCCATCGGCTGGCCGACCAGGGTGCCAAGGCGCAGGGCCAGATGAGCCAATGGCAGTTGATTGCGGGCATTGGCCCGCCCCACCATGCCATCGAGGGCCACTGTCTGCTCCAGCTCATCGGGCTGGACCAGACTGAGCGTGTCGACATCGAATGAATGATTGCTCTGGGGGGAGCTGAACGGGCCACTCTGCAGCATGCCGAACTGGCGTTCCAAACCGTCACAACAGCTCTTCTCGACGGCATGCCGCTGCAACCGCAGCAGGCGCATGGCATCGAAGAACAGGCTCTGGTCAGCATTGCTGCTGGCGCGATCGGCCTTCTCGAACAGCGTATCGTCGGTATTGTCGAAGAGTTCGCTCAGGCCGACTTGCAGGAAGGTCAGCGCGCGGTCCCGCACGGCAGCCAGGGGAGCCGGCAGGGAGGCGCCGCGCTCGAACTCAGCCCGTTGCCTGCCAGCGGCAGCAGAAGCAAGCGAAACTACCTTGTAATCCTGGGACATGCCAACTCTCCGGGAAGCGATCCGTCGTTTAAAACCCGTCTCTGACGAGTTTCTGGCGTCAATTATCGCAAGTATACATAATCTGAGCGATCCGGCAGCCTCCAAGTCTTTTTTCCTTGCCCCAGCTCACAGTTTTGCAATACAAGGAAACAGAAAACAAAAACCAATCGGCAAAACATGGAGAGGCAGATGGACAATCTGATCGATATCATCAATGCGGTAAACGGCGTGGTATGGGGGCCGCTCATGCTGGCATTGATTGCCGGCACGGGCATCTACCTGGCACTGGGGTTGAAACTCATCCCCCAGCGTAAATTGATCTATGGCTTCGGCATGCTCTGGCGTGGGCGCAAAACCACCGATGAGGAGGGTGATCTCAGCCCGTTCAATGCGTTGATGACAGCCCTTTCTGCTACTGTGGGTACCGGTAATATCGCCGGTGTTGCCACCGCCATTTTCTTCGGTGGGCCCGGCGCGCTGTTCTGGATGTGGCTGATTGCCCTGATCGGCATGGCCACCAAGTTCAGCGAAGCCGTGCTGGCGGTGCACTTTCGTGAAAAGGACGCCCTCGGCAACCACGTCGGCGGCCCGATGTACTACATCCGCAATGGTCTGGGCAAAAACTGGAAATGGTTGGGCGTACTGTTCGCCATCTTCGGCATGCTCGCCGGCTTCGGTATCGGCAACACCATCCAGTCCAACTCGGTAGCCGATGCCATGCAAAGCACCTTCAACGTCAATCCGGTGGTGACCGGCCTGGTGATCGGGGTACTGGTGGCACTGGTGCTGATCGGCGGTATCAAGCGTATCGGTGAAGTGGCGGGCAAACTGGTGCCGCTGATGGCGATCTTCTATGTCGGTGGCGGTCTGATCATCCTGATCATGAACGCAGCGGAAATTCCTGCTGCGTTAGGGCTGATTGTGCATCACGCCTTCAACCCGGCGTCCGCGGCTGGCGGCTTCGCCGGTGCCACAGTCTGGGCCGCCATCCGTTTCGGTGTGGCCCGCGGCGTGTTCTCCAACGAGGCGGGCCTGGGCAGCGCGCCGATCGCCCACGCCACCGCCAAGACCAACAACCCGATCCGCCAGGGTACCGTAGCCATGCTCGGTACCTTCATCGATACCATCATCATCTGCTCCATCACCGGCCTGGTGATTGTGGTCACCGGCGCCTGGCAGAGCGGCGAGAATGGCGCATCCCTGTCGGTGCATGCATTCAACCTGGGGCTGCCCGGCTGGGGCGAGTACATCGTCAGTATCGGCCTGGCGACCTTCGCCTTCACCACCATCCTCGGCTGGAGCTTCTACAGCGAGAAATGCACCCAGTTCCTGTTCGGCGAGCGGGCCATCCTGCCGTTTCGTATCGTCTGGATCATCGCGGTGCCGCTGGGTACCTTGCCGGTGATCAACCTCGGCAGCCTGTGGCTGGTCGCCGATACGCTCAATGCGATGATGGCCATTCCCAACCTGATCGCCCTGCTGTTGCTGAGTCCGGTGGTCTTCAAGCTCACCCGGGCCTATTTCAGCCAGCCCAGCGCATTGCGCGATACTGACTGAGCAGCGCTAACCGGCGTGCCCGGCCCGGCAGCGAACCGACTGCCGGGCCGGTGGCACTTTCCCGCCGCCCAGCGCCTCGGGCAGTCCCGGCAGGAGATGCCATCGGGTATACTTCGGGGTTTCCATCCGACCCTCAGCGGAGCAACCCATGCCGAACATCACCCTGGACAGTCTGCAATCCTCCCTTCAGGATCAAGTGCGCCGCGCACTGGCCGAGGATGTCGGCGATGGCGACATCACCGCGGCGCTGATCCCGGCGGACCGGCAGGCTCAGGCGACCATCATTTCCCGGGAACCCGCCATTCTCTGCGGTACGGCCTGGGCTGATGAGGTGTTCCGCCAGGTGGATCCGCAGATCAAGATTGAATGGCTGGCCGCCGATGGCGACCAGCTGGCGCCGAATGAACCCTTCTGCAGAATGAGCGGCCCGGCCCGCGGCCTGCTGACCGGTGAGCGCTGCGCGTTGAATTTCATCCAGACGCTGTCCGCCACTGCGACCCGCAGCCGGTATTTTGCCGATCTGGTGGAAGGTACCGGGGTCAAACTGCTGGATACCCGCAAGACCCTTCCCGGCCTGCGCCTGGCACAGAAGTACGCAGTCACCTGCGGCGGCTGCCACAATCACCGCATCGGTCTGTTCGACGCTTTCCTGATCAAGGAAAACCACATCGCCGCCTGTGGTGGCATCGACGCCGCCGTGGCCCAGGCCCGCGTGCTGAGCCCCGGCAAACCGGTGGAAGTCGAAGTGGAAAGTCTGGATGAACTGCGCCAGGCGCTGGCGGCCGGCGCCGATATCATCATGCTCGACGAACTGAGCAACGACGATATGCGCAGCGCCGTACAGATCACTGCCGGCAAGGCCAAGCTCGAAGCCTCAGGCGGCATCAACGACAGCACTCTGCGCGCCGTCGCCGAGACCGGCGTCGATTATATTTCCATCGGCAGCCTGACCAAGGACGTCAAGGCCGTGGATCTGTCCATGCGCCTGAGTATGTGATCTGGCGAACTGTGTCGAGCTGGCGCTCGACCGGGTCGCGCTCGACACTCCCAGGTTCTCGGCCTTACTGCTCCCGCACGTTGTCGTAGAGCATGTAGCGCGCCGTTTCATACAGGCCGCGGGTCAGTGGCAGCAAGCGCTGATATTCCTCGGGATACTCTTCGGCAACGTTGTCCAGCGGCGTGTCCGAATGCAGATCATGCAGGCTCGGCTCGCTGCCGTCGTG
>DXBL01000006.1 GCA_019116555.1 Candidatus Pseudomonas excrementavium | reverse complement strand
GCCGAACCATCCAGCAGCCAGCCGAAACGCAGAATAAGGTGCTTGGCGCATTGGGTGCGCAGACTCTGTTCCAGCTGCGCCTGCAGCCGACCCAGCGCGCCCTCGGGGTGTTCTTCGTCCTTTTCGGTATAGGAGGAGCTCTTGCTGCCATCGAAGACCCGCGCACTGGACAGCATCATCAGGGTGACCGCATTGGCCGCGCAGCCGTGGATCAGGCGCTCGTCGAAATTTTTCTGGACCTGCAACGTTGCAGTGTCTTCCAGACCCAATTGGAATTGCTCGCGATAAAACGCCAGATTCAATACCAGGTCCGGCTTGGCCCCGGCCAGCAATTGATCGGCCATCTCCGGCTGCCAGCCCTGCTCCGGGCGTTCAACCGCTTCCAGCTGGATGAATTCCGCCGCCGCCTGAGCCAACAACGCCTGCCCCAGCGGATTTTCCGCGCCGAGCAGCAATACCCGCATTCGCATTCACGTGAACCTGTCGATGATGTTGTCAGGTTGCATTGTGCAATGTTCGGCCGCTCACGTCACCAGCGCAGCGCACCGCAGCCGGTCAGGTATAGGTAATCATCGATTGCCGATCGAGCCGATCCAGATGCGGCACGTTGTTGAAGCTGCTCAGGCGCATGCTGTGGCTGTTGAAACGACAGTGCGTCAGCGCTGTGTTGCGGGTCTGCAGATTGAGTTCGACCATGACCGACTCCGGCGCCTGCAGCAACTGCCGGATCAGCATGGCGATCGCACCACCGGAACTGACCACCAGCAGGCGCTGGCCGGCATGTCGTTGCTGAATACCTTGCCGAAATACCTGCAGCCGCTGCTCGAAGCTGGCCCAGGTTTCCGGCAACTCCCCCTCCAGCTCACCCGTGGACCACAGCAGAATGCCTTTCTTGAGTCGCCGAAAGAAATCCTTCGCCACCGGCTTCTCCGGCAACGCATGTTCCGGAAATTGCGTGATATAGGCCCGCAGCACCGAATGAAAGTCGAATTCGTTCAGTTCCGGATACACCTCGAACTGCTGGGAGCCCAGGCCCATCCCGACGCAGATGCCCTCTGCCGTCTCGCGATGCCGCACCATGTCCCCGGTGATGATGTGATCGAAGCCCATGTCCCGCTCACGGAAATACTCCCCCAGCAGACGCGCCTGCTCATGCCCCAGCTCCGACAGCTGATCGTAATTGCTGGAGCCGAATGACGCCTGGCCGTGACGCACAAAATAGATTTCCGACATGCATACTCCGCAGATTCTGATTATAAAAAAGTCCCGGCGAACCATAGTCAGTCATCCCGAGTCGGGTAGCCAAGCTTATTTCAGCGGGGAATGTTACTGGCAAAGCGGCCGTAATCCGCCAACGCCACGCTGCAAATGGCGGCAGCACCATTTACTCGGCATTTGCCATCCAGCGGCTCGGACATAAAATATTGATCACATTTTGATCGCCTTCCTGTATAGTACTTACACGACGAAACAATACACCGCACTTCGTCTCTTCAAATTTCGCTTCCAGATTCCTGCAAGACATTGAATTAAAACGACAATATTTTTCCTGCCGGAGGAAGAAGCAGACGCACCATCGTTATAGGAGATAACTTATGAGAGTCGCCATTATCGGTGCTGGCCCAAGCGGGCTAGCGCAACTGCGTGCATTCCAGTCAGCCCAAGAAAAAGGCTGCGAGATCCCGGAATTGGTCTGCTATGAAAAACAGGCGGACTGGGGCGGACTATGGAATTACACCTGGCGCACCGGCCTCGATCAGCACGGCGAACCCGTACACGGCAGCATGTACCGTTATCTTTGGTCAAACGGGCCGAAAGAATGCCTGGAGTTCGCCGATTACACCTTCGAAGAGCACTTCGGCAAGCCCATCGCCTCATACCCTCCCCGTGAAGTCCTGTGGGATTACATCAAGGGACGCGTCGAGAAAGCCGATGTCCGCAAATATATCCGCTTCAACTGCCCGGTTCGTCAGATAACTTTCAGCGAAGCTACCGAGCAGTTCACTGTGGTGGCGCATGACCATGTATCCAATGTGATCACGACCGAAATCTACGATCATGTCATCGTCGCGTCAGGGCACTTTTCTACTCCCAACGTGCCGGAGTTCGCAGGTTTCGAGCAATTTAGCGGCCGCATATTGCATGCCCACGATTTCCGCGACGCGCTCGAATTCCGCGGCCAGGATGTTCTACTGGTCGGCAGCAGTTACTCCGCCGAGGATATCGGATCACAGTGTTACAAATACGGCGCGCGCAGCATCACCACCAGCTATCGCACCCGGCCGATGGGTTTCGCATTTCCAGACAATTGGGAAGAAAAACCGTTGCTGCTCAAGGTCGATGGTAATACCGCGTACTTTAAAGACGGGACGTCCAGGCGGGTCGATGCAATCATTCTCTGCACCGGCTATTTGCACCATTTTCCTTTTCTGGACGAATCGCTGCGCCTGAAGACCAATAACCGTATGTGGCCGCTGAATCTGTATCAGGGCGTGGTATGGGAAAGCAATCCGAAGCTGTTCTATCTCGGCATGCAGGACCAATGGTATACCTTCAATATGTTTGACGCCCAGGCTTGGTATGTAAGGGATGTACTCCTCGGCCGGATTGCACTACCTGATCAGGCTGCCATGCGGCAGGATAGCCAAGCATGGCGTGATCGCGAAGAAACGCTCGATAGCGACGAAAGCATGATCGTATTCCAGGGAGACTATGTGCGTACCCTGATCGAGCAGACCGATTACCCGCGCTTTGATATCGACGGGGTGAACAAGACGTTTTTCATGTGGGAAGAACACAAGCATGAGAACCTCATGACCTTCCGCGATTACTCCTACCGTTCGTTGATGACCGGCACCATGGCTCCGCGGCACCATACTCGCTGGCTCGAGGCCATAGATGATTCGCTGGAAGCCTATCTGACGGAACCGGAAGAGCGCAGCACGTCGGCTCCTGCCCGCCAACCTGCCAAAGCCGTCTGAGAATCAGCGCTAGCGGCGCCCGCCAATCAAAAAGCCCTGAAAAACAGGGCTTTTTGATCTATTCACTTCAACTCCGTCAAGGCGTGACCTAGAACGGAATATCGTCATCGAAGCTGTCGTAGTCCGGCATCTGCTGTGTCTGCGGCTGGGCCGGCTGCTGTTGTTGCTGCGGTGCTGCCTGACGCTGGGGGGCCGGGCGCGATTGCTGGGCGCGCGGGGCCATGCCTTCGCCGCCGCCCTGGCCGCGACTGTCGAGCAATTGCATCTGGCCGCCGATATCGACCACGATCTCGGTGGTGTAGCGCTTTACGCCGTCCTTTTCCCACTCGCGGGTCTGCAAGCGACCTTCGATGTAGAGCTTGGAGCCCTTGCGCACGTATTCACCGACGATTTCCGCCAGGCGACCGAAGAACACCACGCGGTGCCATTCGGTGCGCTCCTGCTGTTGACCGGTCTGCTTGTCCTTCCAGCTGTCGGAGGTAGCCAGGGTGACGTTGGCCACCGCATTGCCGTTGGGCAGGTAGCGTACTTCCGGGTCGCCGCCCACGTTACCGATCAG
>DXBL01000083.1 GCA_019116555.1 Candidatus Pseudomonas excrementavium | reverse complement strand
GGAGCGCAGCGGTGCGGTGATCTCGCCAATCTCCAGATCAGCCACCGCATTCGCGAAGGCCGGGGGCAGCTGGGCCGCCTTGCGCCAGCCCAGCTCGCCCCCTTCCAGGGCGTGCTCACCGCCGGAGCGGCTGACCGCCAGGCGAGTGAAATCAGCACCTTCGCTCAGTTCGCGGTGAATATCGCTGACAACCTCGGCCTGTTGCCGGGCCTCATCACTGCTGGCATTTTCCGACACCGGCAGCACGATCATGGCCAGGCGGTAATCGGCGGAGGTCTGGTAACGTCCGACCTCGGAGTTGAGGAAATTGCGAACTTCCTGATCACTGACCTGGATACGCTCGGCCACCCGGCGCTGGCGCACCCGGTTGATGATCATTTCCCGGCGCACCTGCTCGCGGGCCTGGTTATAGTTGATGCCGTCGCGATCAAGAGCGGCACGAAACTGTTCCAGGGTCACCCCGTTGCGTTCGGCCAGCTGCTGCATGGTCTGATTGAGGCTGGCGTCATCGATACGAATGCCGGCCCGCTCGCCCATCTGCAACTGAATGCTTTCCAGCACCAGACGGTCGATCACCTGGGTGCGCAGCACCTCTTCAGGCGGCAGCTCGGTGCCTCGTTCGCTGAGTTGCTGGCGGATGGTATTCATCCGCTCTTCCACCTGACTCTGCATGACCACATCGTTATCGACAATGGCCGCGACCCGGTCCAATTCAACCATCTGGGCCTGCAGGCCAGTACTGATCAGCAGACCGGCACACAGACCGATGAGCTTGTGGTGTAGCTTAAAATGCATTGTTTTCACGCTCTCTGTAGCCAGGGATGCCTTCGTCCAGAAGACTGTCGACACGATTGCCGGTAACGCTGCCAAGCCCTTTCAGGACCACTTGCAGGAAGATGCCGCGATTGCCTTCATCATGGGTAACCGACTCGAACTCGTTGTAATCGACCCAGTAACGGTTGATGAAGCGGAACTTCCAGCAGCAGCTGTCATATTCAAGACCGCCGAAGGCTTCCAGGGTTCGGTCACCGGCAAAATCATGCTGCCAGCGGCCGATCATGCTCCACTGCGGGTTGAGCGGCCAGATGAAGGACAGATCGGACTGATCGATACGGCGGTTCTCGTCTTCATTGAATTGGCCGGTCAGGGCGTTGAAGGTGTTGGTCTCGTTGCGGAAGCGATAGCCGGCATTGATGACCTTGCGCGGCTCGGGCTGGTAATTGACCAGCAAACTGCCTGCATTGTTGTTGTTTTCCTCGGGATCCCACAGTACATCACCGCGCAGTTTCCAGGCGTTGCTGACGCGGTACATGAACTCGGCGGCGTAAGCCGAGGTGGAGTTGTCATCTTCTTCCCGGCGCTGACCTTCGGTGTTGAGCAACTGAACGCGCTGGTCTTCGAAGTACAGGATTTGCCCGAAGCTGGCGCGGGCGCGTTCAACGCCATTGCTTTCCAGTGCCCGGCTGGTTACGCCCAGGGCCAACTGATTGGCATCACCGACGCGGTCATTGCCGCTGAAGCGATCATCGCGGAACAGCGAGTTGTAGCTGAAGGTGTTCTCGTTGGTGTCGAACAGCGGCTGGTCATCCTGATCGCGGTTCGGCGCATACAGGTAGAAAGCCCGCGGTTCCAGAGTCTGGCGCAGATCCCTGCCGAACCAACTGGTGTCACGGTCGAAATACAGGCCGGCATCCAGGCTGGCTACCGGAATGGTGCTCGAGGGGTTGGTGTCGGCGTTATCGTAGTCGAAATACAGTGGATCAGCCGTGCCGGTGGCATCGCGATGCTGGCGCTCATCGAAATCCAGATCGTAATAGGTCGATTGCACGCGGGCCGCCGGAGTGAAATAGCCCCAGCTGTTCTGCATGGGATAACTCAGGCGCGGACTCAGGCTGACGCGGTGCCCGGTGGCGCGCTGCAGGCCAACAAGGTTCTCATCCGGTGTCCAGATCGGACCGAAGGCATCGAAGTGCACACCGTCTTCGCCTTCCAGAAAGCCTCGACCCAGATCCCGGTCGAAATACGCATACTCGGCGCGATAGTCAAATTTCAACCCGCTATCGCCCAGCCAATGGCCACCATCCAGGCGCAGCTGTGGCAGGCGCTCGTAAGGCGTGACCGAGGTGATGGTCGCCAGCTCGTAAGCGTGTACCGCTGCCTCGAACTGCCACCCATTGCCCCGGTAGGTGACGGCGCCGCGCTGGTTGACGTAGGTATCGCTGCGCGCATCCAGCGAGCTGTTCAGATCCTGGAAATAGAAGGGGTCGCTGATGTCGAAGTACTCGACCTCGGTAGTCCAGCGGCTCTGCAGACCGCCCATATGTTCCCAGCCATACATCCAGCGGTTGTCGTCAAATTCGCGATCATCGAGAAAGGAGGCGCTGACCTGGCCTTCATGGCCCGGCTGCATATAGCGGAACTCGCCTTCCATCTGCAGACCGCGCTTGCTCATCAAACGGGGGTACAGGGTGGCGTCATAGTTCGGTGCGATGTTGATGTAGTAGGGCGTGACCAGCTCGGTGCCGTTGTCGGTGGAGTTGCTGAGAGAGGGCGGCAACAGACCGGTCTGGCGGCGGTCATCCAGGGGGAAGTAGATGTACGGGGTGTAAAACACCGGCACGTCCTTGACCTTGAGCGTGACATGCTTGGCCTCGCCCCAGCCCTTTTCCTGGTCCAGCTCGATATCGTCACTGTGCAGGCTCCAGGTGTTGCGCCCCGGATCGCAGGTGGTATAGCTGCCATCGGTCATGACGATCACCGCGTCGTCGCGGCGCATCAGCTTCTCGGCGCTGCCGCGGGCGTTGGCGTCGTGGACGACATAGCGCACCTGCTCGATACGGGTTTCACCGCTGTCGATCTGCATCTGTGCCCGGTCACCCAGCACCAGTACACCCTGGTCGCGCAAACGCACGTCGCCGTTCAGGCGCACCAGATTGTTGGTCTGATCGAAGCTGGCCTGGTTGGCCTGGGCCTGGAGTCGGCCCTGCTGCAACAGTACGTCGCCCTGCAGGGTGCCGGTCTGGTTGCGCTGCTCGAAGCTGCTGGAGTCGGCGCTGGCATAGACCGGAAGCTGGTCAAAGGGTGTGTTGTCATCCCGGCCGGCCCGCGGCGGCTCGATATAGTCGCCACTGCAATAAGGTGCGATGGCGGCCTGTTGGGCCTCGGTCAACTGGTCACGGGGTACCCAGTCCAGCTCGCTGAAATCAGCCGTCTGGGCAGCGGGCTGGCGGACTTCACTCACGGCGCGCTCGGGCTCCGGCGCTGCTTCGGTGGCACGCACCACCGGCTTGCCGGGTCGTGGCGGCAGGTCCGCGGTGGCTTCCAGCGGGACACAGACCCAGCCCCCGCCGGCGCTGTCGGCGCGGCATTCGACCTGGCTGACCGCCAGGCTGGTAGCGGGTTGGGCCAGCAGGAGTCCACTGGCCAGCAGCAGGGAGAAGGAGGGGCGAAACGGTGGTTTTGGGTAGGCCATTTGTCGTTATCCGGGATTCAGTCGGGCGTGCAGGCTCGCGATGACTCGGAAGCGTCTCCCTTGTGCGAGGCAATTGCAACATGCATGCTGCGTCTGCTTATCGAGATCGTGGATAATAAAGCATTGTTAGGCGCCAGAGCCAGTGCGGAAGCAGGAGACCCCAAGGTGGATGCAAGACGAAGTTTGTTGGAGGCTTGGTTGCCCGCGGCGTTGGCCGAGGCGCACCAGCTGCAGGGCTGGACGCAGGCCACTGCCGGCGAGCTGCAACCGGCCAGTGCCGATGCGAGTTTTCGTCGTTATTTTCGCTGGAGCGATGGGGCGCACAGCCTGGTCATCATGGATGCGCCTCCCGAACAGGAAGACGTCCGGCCCTTTATCCGTATCGCCGGCCTGCTGGCTGCCGCTGGGGTAAAGACGCCGGCCATTCTCGCTGCAGATCCACAGCAGGGCTTTCTGCTGCTTGAAGACCTGGGCGCGCGCACCTATCTGCAGAGCATCCAGGCCGGAGTGAGCGATGCCGAATTGGAACGCCTGTTCGCCGGCGCCATCAGTACCCTGTTGCGCTGGCAGGCCAGCAGCCGCCCGGGAGAGTTGCCGGATTACGATGAAGCGGTACTGCGCCGCGAGCTGGCGCTGTTTCCCGACTGGTTCGTCGCCCGACATCTGCAGCGTACGCTGACGGCGGAGCAACGGGCGGACTGGGAGGCCCTGGGCGATATTTTGCTGGCCAGCCATATGGCGGAGAGCCGGCTGTTCGTGCATCGGGACTATATGCCGCGCAATCTGATGACCGCACCGGGCGAGCCGGGTGTGCTCGACTTTCAGGACGCGTTGTACGGCCCGGCCAGCTATGACATCACCTCGCTGTTCGCCGATGCCTTCTTCAACCTGCCGCTGGCCGCGCGTGAGCACTGGATTCGGCGCTATTGGGAGCAGGCGCGGGCGGCGGGTATCGAACTGCCGGAGCGGTTCGACACCTTTCTTGGTCAATCCCGGTTGATGGGGGTGCAGCGCCACCTCAAGGTACTGGGTATTTTCGCCCGCATCCGCTACCGCGACGGCAAGTCGCATTATCTCGAAGACGCTCCGCGCTTTGTGCAGTATCTGCGCGATGCCTGTGACCGTGATGCGCGCCTGGCACCGCTGAGCCGTCTGCTGGACAGTCTGGAGTTGTAACGGATGAAGGCAATGATCCTGGCGGCGGGCAAGGGCGAACGCATGCGACCGCTGACCCTGCACACCCCCAAGCCCCTGTTGCCGGTGGCAGGCAAGCCGCTGATCCAGTGGCATATCGAAGCCTTGCAACGGGCCGGGCTGGATCAACTGGTGATCAATCACGCCTGGCTGGGCGACCAGCTGGAAGCGGCTTTCGGCAATGGTGTCACCCATGGCGTGCGGATCAGTTGGTCAGCCGAGGAACAACCGCTGGAAACCGCCGGCGGCATCCTGCGCGCGCTGCCGCTGCTCGGCGATGAGCCCTTCGTGCTGGTCAACGGTGATATCTGGACCGATTTCGAGTTTTCCCGGTTGCAGCTGCCGGTCGGCAGACTGGCACATCTGGTCCTGGTGGATAACCCGCCCTTCAAGGCCCATGGCGACTTTCTGCTGCGCGAAGGGGTAATCGCCAATCCGGTGGCCGAGGCCGAGCAGCGTGACGCCCTGACCTACAGCGGTATCGCGGTGCTGTCGCCACGCCTGTTCGATGGGCTGGCTGCGGGGCCCCAGCCCCTGGCACCCTTGCTGCGAGCTGCCGCCGAGCGCGGCCTGGTCAGTGGTGAAGTCCATGCCGGCCGCTGGATAGATGTCGGCACGCCGGAACGGCTGCAACAGGCCGATCTGCGGGCGCGGGAGCGCTGACATGTTGTGGCCGGTGACCGTGGCGGGCGTATTGCTGGGGAGTGCCGTCGCTGGCGTGCCCGGGGGCATTCTCGGTGGGGTGCTCGGTCACGCGCTGGATCGGCACTGGAGCTTGCGGCGCTGGTCCGAAGTGCCGGCGCAGCTGGGGCGGT
>DXBL01000082.1 GCA_019116555.1 Candidatus Pseudomonas excrementavium | reverse complement strand
ATTTTCCCCAAGCATAGCGGTGTCCGATAGAGGAAAACAATCAGGATGAAGCATCTGGTTATTGCGGGTTGTGGTGATCTGGGTATTGCCCTGGGGCAGCGGATGCTGGAACAGGGCTGGCGGGTCCATGGACTGCGGCGTGACCCATCAAGTCTGCCCGAGGGCTTCGAGCGGATCGCGGCAGACCTGGCCCGCGCGCAGAAGCCCGAGGACTGGCCGGCCAGGGTGGACTACCTGGTGTATTGTCCGGCAGCGGGCCGGCGTGATGCGGAGTTGTACCGCGCGCTCTATATCCAGGGTCTGCAGCATGTGCTGGACTGGCTCAGGGACAGTCGGCAAAAGCCACGCCACCTGCTGCAGGTATCCAGCACCGCGGTATATGGCCAGAGCGCCGGCGAGTGGGTGACCGAGAACAGCGCCGCGCTGGCCGACACGCCAACCGCGCCGTTGCTGATCGAGGCAGAGGATGTGGCGCTGCGCAGCGGCCTGCCCGCCTCGGTGGTGCGCCTGGCGGGCATCTACGGCCCCGGCCGCACCCGGCTGATCGAACAGGTGCGCAATGGCCTGCATGTACCCCAGGCTCCCGAGCAATACACCAACCGTATCCATCGTGATGACGCCGCCGGGCTGCTCGAGCACCTGCTGCTGCAGGCCGACCAGGGCGAGCTGTTGGCGCCCTGTTACCTGGGCGTGGACGATGAGCCGGCACCGCTGCATGAGGTGGCGCAGTGGTTGGCGGAGCAGTTGGGAGTGGAGCTGCTGGCAGAAGGGACGACGGCTAACCGGGTGGGCAGCAAGCGGTGCAGCAATGAATTGGCTCGGGAGTCGGGCTGGGCGCCGCAGTATCCGAGTTATCGGGAGGGTTACGCGAGCATGCTGGAGTAGGGGACGAGCTTCCTGGGAGGGACGCTCCCTCATTCCTGTGGGAGCGTCCCCCTTGGGCTTAGCCTACGACCAAAATCCCGTCCATCTCCACCGGCACACCCTTGGGCAGGGCAGCGATGCCGATGGCGGCGCGAGCCGGGTAGGGCTGTTCGAAGTAGCGGCCCATGATTTCGTTGACAGTGCCGAAGTTGGCCAGGTCAGTCAGGTAGATGTTCAATTTGACGATGTCCTGCAGCTTGCCGCCGGCCGCTTCGGCAACCAGTGCCAGGTTGTCGAACACGCGGCAGACCTGGGCTTCGAAGCCTTCAACCACTTCCATGGTCTGCGGGTCCAGGGGGATCTGACCGGACAGGTACACGGTGTTGCCGACCTTGATGGCCTGTGAGTAGGTGCCGATCGCGGCGGGAGCGTGCTCACTGGTGATGACTTGCTTGTTCATGAATGTCTCCATCGGGATTCAGTTTTTGAGGCGGGTAATCCGCAGCACGCCTTGCAGTGCGCGGATCCGCTTGATCAATTGGGAAAGGTGCAGCCGGCCGCGCACGCGCAGCACCAGTTGCACCACGCTGATGCGACCATCGCGTTCGTCCACGCTGATCTTGTCGATACTCGCATCGGCCACGGTGATACTGGTAGCGAGCTGGGCAATGATGCCGCGCTGATGCTCCAGTTCCACTCGTAGCTCCACGGTGAATTCGCCACTGACATTCTTGTCCCAGGTCAGTTGCAGAATCTTTTCATTATTGTCGTGGTGTTCCGCCAGGTTCTTGCAGTTTTCCTGGTGAATGACCATGCCCTTGCCGGTGGTGAGGAAACCGACAATGGGATCGCCCGGAATGGGATTGCAGCAACGTGCAAAGCTGACCACCAGCCCTTCGGTACCGCGAATGGCCAGGGGTTTTTCTTCACTGCTGGGCTGCTGGATAACCGCATCGCTGCGGGTTGCCTCGGCCGCAGTATCGCCCGCCAGCAGGCGGCGCGCGGTGACATAGGCCATGCGATTGCCCAGTCCGATATCCGCCAGCAGATCTTCCAGCGTCTCCATGCGGCAATCGGCCAGCACGCGCTTTATCTGCCGCTCGGGGATTTGCTCAAGACTGGTATCGAAGCTCACCAGCACCTTGTCCAGCAGCCGTTCGCCCAGCGCAATGGATTCGGAGTGGCGCTGGTGCTTGAGTACATGACGGATATTGCTACGCGCCTTGCCGGTGATCACGAAATTCAACCATGCCGGGTTCGGGCGAGCGCCAGGGGCGGTAATGATTTCCACGGTCTGGCCGCTTTCCAGCGGCTCGGACAGCGGCGCCAGACGCCGGTTGATGCGGCAGGCAATGCAGCTGTTGCCCACATCGGTATGCACCGCATAGGCAAAATCGACCGGCGTGGAGCCCTTGGGCAGCTCCATGATCCGGCCCTTCGGTGTGAAGATATAGACCTCGTCGGGGAACAGGTCGATCTTCACGTTCTCGATGAATTCCAGCGAGTTGCCCGCGCGCTGTTGCAGTTCGAGCACACCCTTGAGCCATTGACGGGTGCGCGCATGGTTGCCGTTGATCACCTCGTCCTTGGACTTGTACACCCAATGCGCGGCAATCCCGTTGTTGGCCAGCTCTTCCATCTCTGCGGTGCGGATCTGGATCTCGATCGGCACGCCGTGCATGCCGAACAGGGTGGTATGCAGGGACTGGTAGCCGTTGGCCTTGGGAATCGCGATGTAGTCCTTGAAGCGGCCGGGGAAGGGCTTGTACAGGCTATGCACGGCACCGAGCACGCGGTAGCAGGTGTCAGCCTTGTCGACGATGATGCGGAAGGCGTAGACGTCCATGATCTCGTTGAACGCCTTACGCTTCTCGCGCATCTTCTGATAGATGCCGTACAGATGCTTCTCGCGCCCCAGCACCTCGCCCTGCAGTCCTTCTCGTTCGAGACAGGCTTCCAGGGATTCGAGGATCTTGGTCAGCAACTCCTTGCGGTTGCCCCGGGCATCGCGCACGGCCTGGGCAATCATCCGCGAGCGCATCGGGTACATGGCGCTGAAGCCCAGGTCCTCGAACTCGGTACTCAGGCTGTGCATACCCAACCGGTTAGCGATGGGCGCATAGATTTCCAGGGTTTCCCGGGCGATGCGGCGGCGCTTTTCCGGCTTCAGGGCGCCGAGGGTGCGCATGTTGTGCAGGCGATCGGCCAGCTTGACCAGGATCACCCGGATATCGCGGGCCATGGCCAGCGCCATCTTCTGGAAGTTCTCGGCCTGGGCCTCGGCCTTGGTCTCGAAGGTCATCTGGGTCAGCTTGCTGACCCCGTCGACCAGCTCCGCCACGGTATCCCCGAACTGCGCAGTGAGGGCTTCCTTGGGGATGCCGGTATCCTCGATCACATCGTGCAGCATGGCGGCCATCAGGCTCTGATGGTCCATATGCATGTCAGCGAGGATGTTGGCTACCGCCAGCGGGTGGGTGACGTAGGGCTCGCCGCTGCGGCGGGTCTGGCCGTCATGGGCCTGCTCCGCGTAGAAGTAGGCGCGGCGTACCAGGTTGACCTGATCGGGCTCGAGATAGTCATCCAGCCGATCGGCAAAGACTTCTATACCGGACATGCAACTCTCCTGCACCCTGCTGTGAGGGTAGTCTGAACGAGGTTGCACGGCCATCGCAACCGCTTACTCCGGCAGTTCGGTTTCCAGCGAGTACAGCGGCTCCTGCTGTTCACGCAGAGCTTCTTCGGCCATGATGTCGTCGGTGATCAGACCTTCGGCGATCTCACGCAGCGCCACCACGGTGGGCTTGTCATTTTCCCAGGCAACCTTGGGTTCCTTGCCGCCAGTGGCGATCTGACGCGAACGCTTGGTGGCCAGCATGACCAGCTCAAAGCGGTTGTCTACATTTTCCAGGCAGTCTTCAACAGTGACGCGGGCCATGGTGTACTCCGAACGGCAGAAAAAAGAAAATCGGGAAGCGCTTGGTAAAAACGCGGGACCGAACAGTTTACCGGCTTACCAGTCAGTCTGACAACAGGCCGGTAAGAAGGTGCCGGTGCAGGTCCTGCTGGTGGGCGAGGGTCAGGCGGCCGCTGCGCAGGATCGCTTTCATGTCATCCAGGGCAGTATGGAAGTCATCGTTGATGACGATGTAGTCATATTCCACGTAATGGCTCATTTCCTCCACCGCCTGTGCCATGCGCCCGGCGATTACCTCGTCGCTGTCCTGCCCGCGATTGCTCAGGCGATCCTGCAGGGCGGAGCGGCTCGGCGGCAGGATGAAGATCGAGCGGGCCTGGGGCAGGGCACGGCGCACCTGCTGGGCGCCCTGCCAGTCGATTTCCAGAATCAG
>DXBL01000081.1 GCA_019116555.1 Candidatus Pseudomonas excrementavium | reverse complement strand
TTATGGTGCGCTTGAGGGCGGTGGATGATGTCCCAGGGGGTGGCGGTGAAGGTGTTTCGGTAGCCTTGAGTGAAGGTGTCGGTTGGCTCCCCCTCTCCACAGCCCTCTCCCGCGAGGGGAGAGGGAGTTTGTCCGAGTGAAGAGGGAGTTGTGGAGTTTTCCTCTAACACTTGAGGCTGTTTGCCTTCATGTTTTACGGAGGTCAACAGCCAGAGGTCGTTCCAGTCTTCTCTGGGATGCTCGGTCAGAGCCAGAAAGTGGCCTGATGTGAGTGTGGGTTGATCGCTGTAGCCGTTGGCCAGGCGGTAGTCGCTGCGGTGGGCTTCCAGAGTTCGGGTGGCCAGGTGTTTGCCGCGTTCCCGGTCCATAAAGCGGCCGGGGTAGTCGTAGTCTTCCAGGGTTGGCAGGACTTCGGTTTGGGCTTGGCTTGCCATCCGCAGGCGGGGTTTTTCGAAGTTGTAGTCGCGGCGGCTGACGTGGCTGGGGCGGGTTTGCAGGCACAGGTTGAAGCGTTTGATGACCGGCTCGTCGGCGACCATGCCGCTGCCCTGGTTGAAGCGGGTCGGGGTCAGTTTGGGGAAGACGGTCTGGTCTTCGCCGAATACCAGTTGGTGCCCTTCGGGGCTGTGCTGAAAGTGGTAGTGGATGCCTTCTTCTTCGCACAGGCGTTGGATGAAGTGCAGGTCGGTTTCGTTGTACTGGGTGCAGTAAACTCGTTCGGGGCCTTCTTCGCGCAGTTGGAAGCGGAAGCTGTCGGTAAAGATACCGTGCCCTTTGAGCACCTCGGTGATGATCTGCGGTACGGTTTTGTGCTGGAAGATGCGCTGGTTGGTGGCGTGTTGCAGGTAGGCCAGGCGCGGGACCAGGGTGATGCGGTAGCGGGTCAGACGCTTGCCGGATTCGCCCTGGGCGACGCTGTGGATCAGGCCATGCACGCCCTGATCCGGCCCGGCGTAGGATAAGAATGCCGGCTGGTGCAGCAGCCCTTCGATATCCAGGTCGGGCCGTTCGCTGACCAGGTCCAGTTCGAAGCTGTAGGGCTGGCTGATGGCTTCGGTGCCCTGGAAAGCCAGCACCTTGAAGTCGTGGTCCAGGTGGGGAATGGCGAGGGTGAAGTGAGCGGTATTGGCCGGGGCGAACATCCTGTTTCCCTTGTCTGACGAACAAAGTGGCCGTTATAGCAGACCGGGACCGGGAAGGCCGCCTCGGGCCAACCGGGTTGTGAGTCAGTTGGCAGAAAATCAGCGCCCTCCTCGGTCCGAGGATGTATCTCGTCACATAAACAGCAACGAATCGTTACGGTTCGGCTTTGCGCAACCAATAATGAAATTCGCCATCCCGCTCGCTGGCTTCCAGCAAGGTATGCCCCGCCAGCTCGGCAAAGCGGGCAATATCCCGTTGCGAGCCCGCGTCCGTAGCGGTCAGGTACAGCACCTGCCCTGCCTGCATGCCGTTCAGCGCCAGTTTCGCACGTAGCAGCGGCAGCGGGCAGGATAGCCCCCGGGCATCCACCGACTGGTCAGCCCGTGGTTCACTTTTTTCATCAACCATGCTTACACTCCCGTTAAGCCAGCGAGTATACCTGCACCGGGCCAGTGGCAGACAATTGAAACAGAAACGGGTTAGAGTGTTTTCATGCAATGTATCAAAGCGGCCCGAGTGCCTGCCAAAGCGCTACTGTTTTCATTGATGACTGCCATTGCGGTACCGGTGTCATCGCCGATATCCGCGTCCGAATTCAACCTTCCGTCGCTGGGCGATACCAGCTCCTCGGTCATGTCTCGCGAGCAGGAATACCAGCTTGGTCGCGCCTGGCTGTCCATGCTCCGCGGCTCGGTCCGCACGCTGGAAGATCCACTGCTCAAGGATTACATCGAGGGTCATGTGTTCGGGCTGGCGGAAACCAGCCAGTTGGATGACCGCCGCCTTACCTTCGTCGCCATCGACAGTCCGCAGCTCAATGCCTTCGCGGCTCCCGGTGGCATCATCGGGGTCAATGGCGGGTTGTTTCTGCATGCCCACACCGAGGCGGAATTCGCTTCGGTGATGGCCCACGAACTGGCTCACCTGTCGCAACGCCACTTCGCCCGGGGGTTGCAGCATCAGCAACAGAACCGCATTCCGTTGATGACCGCGATGCTCGCCAGCATCATCCTTGCTGCCAGTGGCGGTGGCGATGCCGGCTTCGCGGCCCTGGCCTCGACCCAGGCGGCGGCGATTCAGGAGCAGCGGCGTTTCTCCCGGCAGAACGAACAGGAGGCCGACCGCATCGGTCTGCTCAACCTGCAGCAGGCGGGGTTCGATCCCAACGCCATGCCGGAGATGTTCGAGCGGCTGGCGAAACTGAGCCGCTTCAGTCGTACCCCGCCGGAATTCCTGCTGACACACCCGGTGAGCCAGTCGCGTATCGCCGACTCGCGCAACCGCGCCAGCCAGCTCGATAACGATGGCCGACAGGACAGTCTCTATTACCAGATGATGCGCGCCCGCGTGCAGCTCTTCTATGAGGAGAGCCCGGGGCTGGCAGCGCGGCGCTTTCGTGCGCTGCTGGAGGAACACCAGGGTGAGCATGCCGCAGCCCGCTATGGCCTGGCGCTGGCGCTGATCCGCAGTGGTCAGGCAGCCGAGGCGGCGCAGGAGCTGGAGCCGCTGCTGGTAGAGCACCCGGACAATATCGCCGTGCAACTGGCCAAGGTCGAACTCGACAGCAGCCAGGGGCACCAGAATGAGGCGCTGGCGCGCCTCGACAACCTGCTCAAGACCCGGTCCGACAGCTATCCGCTGCTCAATGCCAAGGCCGATATCCTGTTGCGCCAGCGCGATTACACCGGCGCCGAACGGGTGACCGATCGCCTGGCGCGGCTGCGCCCCGAGGATCCGGACGTGTGGTATCTGGTATCGGAGATTCGCGGCTTGGCGAAGAACATTCTGGGCGTGCACCAGGCCCGGGCGGAATACTTCATGCTGGCTGGCGATCTGGATCAGGCCGACGAACAGCTGGATCAGGCGCTCAAGCGCGCGGACAACTTCGTGGAAAGCTCCCGCATCAACGCGCGCAAGGAAGAAGTCGCGCGTCGACGGGAGATCATCAAGGGGTTCTGATCAGAGCTTGCTGGTGAAGTCGAGCATCCGCTCCAGCGGTCGCACCGCAGCGGGAATCAGCTCTTCCGGCACCAGGATCTCGTTCGTGCCCTGCTCCAGGCTCTGCAGTACCCGCGGCAGGGTATTCATGGCCATCCACGGGCAGTTGGCGCAGCTGCGACAGGTAGCTCCATCACCCGCGGTTGGTGCGTCAATCAGCCGCCGGCCCGGCGCGGCCTGCTGCATCTTGTAGAAAATGCCCTTGTCGGTGGCAACGATGAAGGTCGAGTTCGGAAGTTCCTGGGTCGCCTTGATCAGTTGGCTGGTGGAGCCCACCACGTCGGCCAATTCAACCACCGAGGCCGGAGATTCGGGGTGAACCAGAATCGCCGCGTCTGGATAGACTGCCTTGAGATCGAGCAGTGCCTGGGCCTTGAACTCCTCATGCACGATGCAGGCACCGTCCCACAACAGCATGTCGGCGCCGGTCTTGCTCTGGATGTAACCACCCAGGTGCTTGTCCGGAGCCCACAGGATCTTCTCGCCCCGGTCCATCAGGCTCTCGACGATCGGCAGGGCACAGCTGGAGGTCACCACCCAGTCGGCACGGGCTTTCACCGCCGCCGAGGTGTTGGCGTAAACCACCACGGTACGGTCCGGATGTTGATCACAGAAGGCGGAGAACTCATCGATCGGACAACCGATGTCCAGCGAGCAGGTTGCATCCAGCGTGGGCATCAGCACCCGCTTCTCGGGGCTGAGAATCTTGGCGGTTTCACCCATGAAACGTACGCCCGCCACCACCAGGGTACTGGCCGGGTGATTCTTGCCGAAGCGCGCCATTTCCAGTGAGTCGGAAACGCAGCCGCCGGTTTCCTCTGCCAGCTCCTGCAGCAGCGGATCAGTGTAATAGTGCGCGACCAGTACCGCGTCGTGGGCCTTCAGTGCCGTGGCGATGCGGGCCTTGTAGTCGGCTTTCTCGGCATCGTTCAGCGGCGCAGGCTGCTTTGCGGCCAGATGGGCCTGCACCAGCAACCTTTCGGAAATCTGAGACATCTAACAACCCCTCCGGGAATGGAACGGGCGGTATCATACCACGGTCGCTCTGTTCTACCGATTACCCCGCTGGAACTCCCGGCAACGAGGCGAGTCAAGGATTAGGAAGGCGCTGCATCCGCGCCTTCTGGGACAGGCACATACAACAAGGCAGGATTCCCATGTTCAGACACGTACCCGGTCTACTCTACGCGCCAAGCGCCACCTGGAATCGCATCCACGACGATATCGAACGCAGCCCCTGCGGCTTCCTGCCGTTGCTGTTGATCGGCTCGCTGATCCCGGCCCTGAGTATCTATTACGGCGCAGCCGTCGCCGGCTGGTCGCTGTTCGGTTCAGAAGAAAATCAGAAATTCCTCAGCCCGAACAGCGCAGCACTGTTGGCGGTAGCGGTCTGGCTGGCCTACGTCACCAACGTCATCATCATGGGCTGGATGGTCCGCTGGGTGCTGTTCCGTACCCCGGTGCGCCCGTCGGCATTGCGCGGCATGGCATTCGCCACCGTCCTTTCCGTGCCCTTCATGCTCGGCGCCCTGGCGGCTTTGCTCCCGGAGCGCTGGCTGATTCTGCTGGTCATTCCGATTGTCGGCGGCTACTCGGCGCTGCACCTGTATCTGGGGCTGCCCATCTACATGCGCCTGAGCAAATCAAAGGCCTACTTCTATGCTACCTGCATCCTCGCCGTGGGCCTGCTGACCATGCTCTGCGTCGGACTGTTCTACCTGGAAAGCTGGCGCGCGATTGCGCCGCCGGGTGATTACCAGGGCATCGAGGAACGCCGCATCGAGCAGGGTTTACCCTGAGGGCGGCGCTGCGTATCGCTGCAGAAAAACGATCAGATCCACTTCTTCCGGCTTGAGCCAGCGCCGCCTGGCTCGACCGGCACTCCAGCGCACCTTGTCGAGTTCCCCGCGAAGATAGACCGCCATGATTTCCGGGTGGATGTAGCACTTGCGGCATACCGCCGGGGTATTACCCAATTCCGCCGCCACCTCCTTTACCACTTCAGTGGCCGCCTGCTTGCTCGGTGCCCGTCCCTGTGCGTCAAGTTCACGCAGCCTGGCCAGGGCCAGCGTGCTGCCGGCCCACGTACGGTAGTCCTTGGCAGTGAAGTCGGCGCCGGCAATCTCATGCAGGCATTCGTTGATGTCCGAGGAGCTGACCGAGCAAGCCTGGCCATCGGCATCCAGATACTGGAACAGATGCTGTCCGGGCAGCTCCCGACAGCGGCGCAGTACCCGGGCCAGCCGCGGATGACGCAGGCTGACCTGATGCTCCACCCCGCTCTTGCCGCGAAAGCGAAAACGGATGTTGTCGCCACGCAGGGTAACGTGGCGGTTGCGCAGGGTAGTCAGGCCATAGGACTTGTTCTGTCGGGCGTATTCCTGGTTGCCGACCCGCACGCAGGTCTGGTCGAGCAGCAGGATGACGGCGGCAATCACCTTGTCCCGGTTCAGCTGGCGGGTTCTCAGGCGCTGGTCGAGCTCCCGACGCAGGCGTGACAAAGCATTCCCGAAGGCCAGCAGCCGCTCGTACTTGGCTGCATCACGCACTTCGCGCCACAGAGGATGATAACGGTATTGCTTGCGGCCGCGAGCATCGCGTCCGGTGGCCTGCAGATGGCCGAGGGGGTCGGGGCAGATCCAGACTTCCCGGTAGGCGGGCGGAATCGCCAGGGCGTTGATCCGCTGGATGACCGCTTTATCGCGGATGCGGCGACCCTGTTCATCGAAATAGACAACAGCGCCATTGAGCCGCTTGCGGCTGAAACCCGGCGCGCTGTCAGCAACGTAATGCAATGCCGGCGGGCACCAATCAGGGGATTGCGTGGCCGCCGACTTCATTGCGCGTCTGCGGGTTAGCTGCGGGCCCGTTCGGCATCGCGCAGCATCTTCACCTGGTCGTGGTTGCGCAGCACACCATCGTACTGGCGTTGAACCACCTGGCGAATATCCTCCGGCAGCGCCTTGTCCAGCGCCTTGCGATAGCTCTTCTTGGCAACGTCCTCGCCGCGCTCGCATTCGTTCAGGATCGCCTCGTCATCCTTGCCGGTAATCAGTGACTTCAGATCAACCCAGCGGCGGTGCAGATCGCCGCTGACACTGGTGCTGTCCTCCGGGTCACCGCCCAGACGAATCACGATCGCCTGCAGCTCCTGGGCCGCCTTGGCACACTCCGCGGCGCGCTCGCTGAACAAGCTCTTCAGCTCGGGACGCTTGATATCCTCGGCACAGGTGCGAAAGCCCTCCTCACCGTCCTTGCTGGTTTCGATCAGGTCATTCAGGGTGGAAATCACTTCTTTCGAATCAATGGCATTCATGAATCAACTCCTGCTCTTACGCTGAGTGGTATACAAGTGACCCTGCGCATGCGGAGCGGGTTCAACCTGATTTCGCCAATGCCCGACAAGTAAATAATCTGAACAGCCGTGCTCGCCCATCGTCCAACTTCATGGGTCCCGGGGAGCGTTGAATTCTCGGGGCGGATCAAGGTACTGAAGGAGTTGCTGGAGCATCACATCGAAGAGGAAGAACAGGAAATGTTCACCGATGCTGCCAAGCTGATGAGCAAGGAACAGCTGGAGACACTGGGAAAGCAGATGGAGGAGAAGAAGAACAATCTGAAGAAGGCGGTCTGATCAGCACCAGACGATAGAACGGAACATCCAGGAAATGGTGGGTCGTGTAGGATTCGAACCTACGACCAATTGGT
>DXBL01000080.1 GCA_019116555.1 Candidatus Pseudomonas excrementavium | reverse complement strand
TTCAGAAACTGCTCCTCATCCCAGCGGAACAGACTGATCAGGTCAGCCTGATCCAGTTGATGGCGCGGGCTGAAATCCTGTTCGCCGGTGGGTTTGGCGAACTTGTTCCATGGGCAGACCAACTGACAGTCATCGCAGCCGAATACCCGGTTGCCCATTTGCGGACGCAATTCCTCGGGAATCGCACCCTTGAGCTCGATGGTCAGGTAGGAGATGCAGCGCCGGGCGTCCAGCACATGGGCGCCGACAAAGGCATCGGTCGGGCATTTACTCAGGCAGGCGCTGCAGCTGCCGCAATGATCCTGCTCATAGGCTTCATCGGTAGGCAGCGGCAGGTCGGTATACAGCTCGCCGAGAAAGAAGAAGCTGCCGGCCTTGCGGTTCAACAGCATGGTGTTCTTGCCGATCCAGCCCAGCCCAGAGCGGGTTGCCAGGGCGCGTTCCATGACCGGGGCGCTGTCGACGAAGGCGCGAAAGCCGAACGGCCCGATCAGGCTCTGGATACGCTCGGCCAATTGCTGCAGACGGCGGCGGATCAGCTTGTGATAGTCGCGGCCCAGGGCGTAGCGGGAGATATAGGCCGCGTCGCGATCGGCCAGGCGTTTGGCCATGCTGGTGTCGGTGGGCAGATAGTCCATGCGCACGGAAATGACCCGGCGCGTCCCCGGTACCAGTTCGGCCGGGCGGGTGCGTTTGCTGCCGTGGCTGGCCATCCACTCCATTTCCCCGTGGTAGCCCGCATCCAGCCACTGTTGCAGGCGCTGCTCGTGGGCACCGATGTCCGGATCGCTGATGCCCAGCTGCTGAAAGCCGAGCTCGGCGGCAATCTCGCGGATCTGGGTCGCAAGCTGGACATAATCGGGAGCGGTGTCAGGCATGGGGCTGGGGTCTGTGCTTGAGTGAACGTATAATTCTGCCAGATATCCATTCAGGTAACATGCCCATGCGTCCTGATCTTCCTCGCCATATCTACAGCGTCGCCGCTACCAGAGAGCTGGATGCGCGTATTATCGCTGCCGGTACGCCCGGTTTCGAACTGATGCAACGAGCGGCGGCTGCGGTCTGGCGCGAGTTGCGCCGCCGCTGGCCGGATGCCGGTCGGCTGACGGTGTTGTGCGGCGGCGGTAACAATGGCGGCGACGGTTACCTGGTGGCCAGGCTGGCGCAGCGCGCCGGCTGGGCGGTGCAGATATTGGCGTTGACTCCGCCGCAGCGCCTGCAGGGGGATGCGGCGCAGGCCTGGAGCGCGGCGCGGGATGCCGGTGTTGACATCGCACCCTGGCAAGGCGCATTGCCAGCGGATGGGGTGATACTGGATGCCATGCTGGGCACCGGACTGCAGTCGGCCGTACGCGAACCGTTCAGAAGTGCCATTGCCGTGGTCAATACCAGCGGTCTGCCGGTGGTGGCGGTGGATCTGCCCAGCGGGCTGAATGCCGACCGCGGGCTGATCGAGGGCAGCGCCATCCGCGCGGATCTGACGGTGACCTTTATCGCCCTCAAGCCCGGCCTGCTCACCGGGCAGGGACCGGACCAGACCGGTGAGCTGTGTTTCGCCGCGCTGACCGAGGCGCCCGAGTCCAGCGTGATGCCACAGCTGGAACGGCTGGACCTGGCGGACTATCAGGATTCCCTGGCGCCGCGTCCCCGCGCCGCGCACAAGGGCATGTTCGGTCATCTGCTGGTTATTGGCGGCAATCACGGAATGGGCGGCGCCATCCTGCTGGCGGCGGAAACTGCGCTGCGCTGTGGCGCCGGCAAGGTCAGCGTGGCGACTCGCAGCGAATATGTGGCGCCCATGCTGGCACGATGCCCGGAAGTGATGGCGCGCGGGGTCGATGATCCGGCACAATTGGCACCTTTGCTGGACCAGGCCACAGCGGTGGTACTCGGACCCGGGCTGGGTTCTGGCTCCTGGGCCGAGCAGCTGTTGAATGCGGTGCTGGAGCGCGATCTGCCGCGGATCCTGGATGCCGATGCGCTGAACGCCATCGCCGCCGCGCCACAGCCGATCCAGCTGGGCAGCCGCAGCGTGATCACGCCGCATCCGGCCGAGGCGGCCCGACTGCTGGCCTGCAATACCGCGGACATTCAGGCCGACCGGTTGACCGCGGTCGAGCAGCTGGCGGAACGCTTTGGCTGTGCGGCTGTCCTCAAGGGTGTGGGTTCGCTGGTGGCTGGGCCCGGCGAGGGAGAGTTGCCCGGGCTGTGTCTGCACGGTAATCCGGGCATGGCCAGTGCGGGGATGGGCGATGTGCTCTCCGGTTTGATCGGCGCGCTGCTGGCCCAGCGGTTGGATGCCGGAACAGCTGCGCGTTATGCGGTATTGCTGCATGCCCTGGCGGGTGACCGGGCGGCAGAGCAGGGCGGTCAGCTGGGTATTGTCGCCAGTGATCTGATTTCATCCATACGTTTTTACCTGAACCTGCGGGATATTTGATGACCCTGGAATTGCATGCACAAGGTGACCAGGCCATGGAGCGTCTGGGCGCGGCCATCGGTGAGGCACTGAATTGGCGCGGTAGTGTCTGGCTGGTGGGCGATCTGGGCGCGGGCAAGACCACGCTCAGCCGCGGCCTGATCCGCGCCGCCGGGCATGTCGGTGCGGTGAAGAGCCCGACCTTCACGCTGGTCGAACCCTACGAGCTGGAACAGCGGAGCATTTACCATTTCGATCTGTATCGACTGGCCGATCCCGAAGAATTGGAGTTTCTCGGCATTCGTGACTACTTTTCGGACAACAGCCTGTGTTTGATAGAATGGCCGGCCAAGGGCCAGGGTATGTTGCCGCAGCCGGATCTGACCATCAATATCATGGTTGACGGTGATGGCAGAAGACTGCAGATTGAGGGGCATGGGGAGCGCGGCCTGGCTGCTGGCCACCGGCTGCACAGTACAAGAGGCGAAGCAACGCCGTGACAAGACTCAGAACAATGACGCTGCGAACGCTGGGGCTGTTGTTGCTGGCCACCGGCATGCTGTATGGCAACTTGCTGCAGGCGGCGCAGATCGAGAGCGTGCGCCTGTGGCGCGCACCGGACAACACGCGGCTGGTGTTCGACCTCACCGGGCCCGCTGACCACAAGCTGTTCACCCTGGCCAACCCCGAACGCATCGTCATCGATATTTCCGGCGCGCGCTTTGCCGCCAGTACCAGTGGCTTGCCGCTGGAGAACACTCCCTTGACCGGCGTGCGCTCTGCGCCGCGCGACGGCAGTGATCTGCGCGTGGTGCTGGATCTGTCACGTGAGGTCAAGCCGAAGAGTTTCTCGCTGCCACCGAACCAGCAGTACGGTCACCGCTTGGTGATCGACCTCTATGACAGCGAGCCGCGATCGAACCTGCCGGCCACTGCGGAGCCGAGCGCTTCGCCGCTGCCGCAGACCCCGACCCGCTCGGTGAGCGAGGCCGGTCAGCGCGATATCATCGTTGCCCTTGATGCCGGCCATGGTGGCGAAGATCCGGGCGCCATCGGTCACAACAAGGCGCGGGAAAAGGACGTGGTGCTGGCGATCGCCCGTGAAACCAAAACCCTGATCGATGCCGAACCGGGATTCAAGGCGGTGCTGGTGCGCACCGGGGACTACTTCATTCCGCTGCGCAAACGTACCGAGATTGCGCGCAAGCACAACGCCGACCTGTTCGTGTCCATTCACGCCGACGCCTTTACCCGACCCAGCGCCTTCGGTGCATCGGTGTTTGCCCTGTCTGATCGCGGTGCGACCTCGGAAACCGCGCGCCTGCTGGCGGATCGGGAAAACCGCTCCGACCTGATCGGCGGCGTTGGCGGGGTGAGCCTGGACAACAAGGATCAGGTGCTGGCCAGCGTGCTGCTCGATCTGTCCATGACCGCCACCCTGTCCGCCAGCCTGGATGTGGGACAACAGGTGCTGAGCTCCATCGGCAAGCTCACCCCGCTGCACAAGCGCCGGGTCGAGCAGGCCGGCTTCATGGTGCTCAAGTCGCCGGACATTCCGTCGATTCTGGTCGAGACCGGTTTCATCTCCAATCCCGGGGAAGCCAGAAAGCTGGTGACCCGCAGTCACCAGCAGGGCCTGGCACGGGCGATGCACAGCGGCATCCGTAGCTATTTCCACCGCAACCCGCCGCCCGGTACGCGTATTGCGGCGCTCAAGAGTAACGGTCAGCTGGCCCAGGGGCCGCGTGAGCATACCGTGACGCGGGGTGATACCCTGTCGATGATCGCGACCCGTTACGAGGTCAGCCTGGCCAGTCTGCGCCAGGCCAATGACTTGGGTAACGATCAGATCCGCGTCGGCCAGGTGCTCAAGGTGCCGGCCGGCAACATGCTGGTCAAGAATGACCCCTGATACTGTCAACGAAGTCTGATATGCCCCGAATACAGTTGTTGAATCCGCGTCTGGCCAACCAGATTGCGGCTGGAGAGGTCGTCGAACGTCCCGCCTCGGTGATCAAGGAGCTGCTGGAAAATAGCCTGGATGCCGGTGCCACGCGGGTCGACATCGATGTCGAGCAGGGCGGCGTCAAACTGTTGCGGGTGCGTGACGACGGCTGCGGTATTGTCGAGGGTGACCTGCCGCTGGCGCTGTCGCGCCATGCCACCAGCAAGATCATGGATCTGGACGACCTGGAGCGGGTCGCCACCCTGGGCTTTCGTGGCGAGGCGCTGGCGTCGGTGGCATCGGTGTCGCGACTGCTGCTGACCTCCTGCTCGGAGGCGGCGGATCAGGCCTGGCAGGTGGAAACCGAAGGCCGCGACATGAACCCCCGGGTGCAGCCGGCGGCCCATCCCCGGGGCACCACGGTGGAAGTCCGTGACCTGTTCTTCAATACCCCGGCCCGGCGCAAATTCCTGCGTACCGAGAAAACCGAGTTCGGCCATCTGGAAGAGGTGGTCAAGCGCCTGGCTCTGTCGCGCTTCGATGTGGCGTTCAACCTGCGCCATAACGGCCGCTCGGTGCTCAGCCTGCGTCCGGCGCACACCGAGCAGGAAGCGCGGCGCCGGGTCGCCAGTATCTGCGGTCCGGCCTTCGTCGAGCAGTCGGTGACCATCGATCAGGAGCGCAGCGGCCTGCGCCTGTGGGGCTGGGTCGGACTGCCGACCTTTTCCCGCAGCCAGGCGGACCTGCAGTATTTCTGCGTCAACGGCCGAATGATCCGCGACAAGCTGGTAGCGCACGCGGTACGTCAGGCCTATCGGGATGTGTTGTTCAATGGTCGGCACCCGACCTTCGTGCTGTTTCTTGAAGTGGACCCGGCAGTGGTGGACGTCAACGTGCACCCGACCAAGCACGAGGTGCGCTTCCGTGATGGGCGCATGGTGCATGACTTCCTGTTCAGCACCCTGTACCGGGCGCTGGCTGACCAGCGGCCCGATTCCCAGGGCGGGGCGGCGGACGATCCGGCTGGCGCTGAGGGCCTGCAATCGACGCCCATGCCAGCGGCCAGCGGCCTGAGTGCCGGCGTATTCTCCGGCCAGACCCATATGCCTTTGAATGAGCCGGCAGCGGCCTGGTCAGTGTCCCCTGCCGCTGTAGAGCGCCCTTCACCACAAGCCCTGGCGGGCGCTACTCAGGCCTATGCGGGGCTCTATGGTGACAGTGCCGCGCCGGCGCCACCGCAGATGCCACCGGCGGGCGAGGCCGGGGAAGTGCCTCCCTTGGGCTACGCCCTTGCGCAGTTGCATGGCGTGTTCATTCTGGCGGAGAACGCTGACGGTCTGGTGGTGGTCGACATGCATGCCGCCCACGAACGCATCACCTACGAACGGCTGAAACAGGCCATGGAACTGGAAGGGCTGCGCAGCCAACCGCTGCTGGTGCCCGAGTCCATGGCAGTGAGCCAGCGCCAGGCCGATTGCGCCGAGGAACATGCCGCTTGGTTCGCCCGGCTGGGTTTTGCCCTGCAGCGCATGGGGCCGGAAACCCTGGCCATTCGCGAGATCCCGGCGCTATTGCGCCAGGCCGACGCCGCGCAATTGGTGCAGGATGTGTTGGCCGACCTGATGGAATTCGGCACCAGTGACCGCATCGAGGCGCATCGCAACGAGCTGCTGGCGACCATGGCCTGCCACGGTTCGGTGCGCGCCAACCGGCGCCTGACCCTGGCGGAAATGAACGGGCTGCTGCGTGACATGGAACAGACTGAACGCAGCGGCCAGTGCAACCACGGGCGGCCGACCTGGACCCGCATGAGCATGGGCGAGCTGGATAAACTTTTCCTCCGGGGCCGCTAGATGAATTCCTCTGTCACGCCTACGGTGATCTGCCTGATGGGCCCGACCGCCGCGGGCAAGACCGACATGGCGCTGCACCTGGCCGAGCAGCTGCCCTGTGAACTGATCAGCGTGGATTCGGCGTTGGTCTATCGCGGCATGGATATCGGTACTGCCAAGCCCGATGCCGCGACCCTGGCACGCTATCCGCATCATCTGGTGGATATCCTCGACCCGGCCGAAGCTTATTCGGCGGCGCGCTTTCGCCATGATGCCCAGGCGCTGATCACCGATATCATCAGCCGCGGTCGTATTCCGCTGCTGGTCGGTGGCACCATGTTGTACTACAAGGCGCTGGCCGGCGGGTTAGCGCAGATGCCGGCGGCCGACCCGCTGGTACGCCAGCGCATCGAGAACATGGGGCTGGCGAGCGGCTGGGAGGCGGTCCATGCCGAACTGGCCAAGGTCGATCCGACGGCCGCCGCGCGCATTCATCCCAACGACCCGCAACGCATTCAGCGCGCTTACGAAGTCTTTCTGCTCAGTGGTATTACCCTGACCGACTGGCACGCTCGCCAGGCGCTTGAAAATGCCGAAAGCAGGGCGACTGGCGGGGCAAATATGTCCTATACTACGCGCTATGTGGCTGTGGCTCCCCGCGAGCGACATATCCTCCATGAACGCATTGCCCTGCGCTTTTCACTGATGCTGGAGCAGGGATTCATTGCCGAAGTGGAAGCCTTGCATGCGCGAGGTGATCTGGATGTGTCGATGCCGTCGGTGCGTGCAGTGGGATACCGGCAGGCCTGGGACTATCTCGAGGGGAAACTCTCTCGTGATGAAATGGTCGAACGCGGTGTTATTGCCACCCGGCAGTTGGCGAAGCGCCAGTTTACCTGGCTGCGCGGTTGGCATGAGGATATCGAATGGTTCGACAGCCTGGACCCGGAAAGATCGGACAAGCTCTTGAAATACCTCGGATCAATCGCCATATAGTTTTCTCGTACTTCTGTCGGCAGGTGTCACGCAGTCATCTGGATACTGGCTGTCCGTCCTGATGGACTGGCCGGATAATGCATTTCAATTTAAAGCGGTTCCCATAATGGTTTCCATAAGGAGTGAGGCAATGTCAAAAGGGCATTCTCTACAAGACCCTTACCTGAACGTTCTGCGCAAGGAACGTGTTCCGGTATCCATCTACCTGGTCAACGGCATCAAGCTGCAAGGCCAGATCGAGTCATTCGACCAGTTCGTCATTCTGCTGAAGAACACGGTCAGCCAGATGGTCTACAAGCACGCCATCTCCACCGTGGTGCCCGGCCGTCCGGTGCGCCTGCCGGTGCAGGGCGGCGATGAGGCCGAGTCTGGCAATCCGTGATTGCGCTGGAGGCCTGATTGTTTTTTGAACGTCATGAGGGGGGTGAACGCGCCGTACTCGTTCACCTGGAAAACCAGGATGAGCAGAACCGTGAAGACCCTCATGAGTTTCTGGAGCTGGTACGCTCGGCCGGCGCGGAAATCGTCGATTTCCTGACCATCAGCCGCTACCAGCCCAGCCCGCGCTTTCTCATCGGCACGGGCAAGGTCGAGGAGCTGCGTGCACTGGTCAAGGCGGGCGAGGGTGACCTGGTCATCTTCAACCATGTCCTGACGCCCAGTCAAGAACGCAACCTCGAACGCGAGCTGGAATGTCGGGTGATCGACCGCACCGGTCTGATCCTCGATATCTTCGCCCAGCGCGCCCGTACCCATGAAGGGAAACTGCAGGTCGAACTGGCCCAGCTGGATCACCTGAGTACCCGGTTGGTTCGCGGTTGGACTCACCTTGAGCGGCAGAAGGGCGGTATTGGCCTGCGTGGTCCCGGGGAAACCCAGCTGGAGACCGACCGGCGTCTGTTGCGGGTGCGGATCAAGCAGATCACCAAGCGTCTGGAAAAGGTCCGCAGCCAGCGGGACCAGGCGCGCCGCGCCCGTCGCCGGGCGGAAATTCCCGTCGTATCCCTGGTCGGTTACACCAACGCCGGCAAATCCACCCTGTTCAATACACTGACCGAATCCGCGGTGTACGCGGCCGATCAGTTGTTCGCCACCCTCGACCCGACCCTGCGTCGGATCGAGCTGGAGGATGTCGGCCCGGTGATCCTGGCCGATACCGTGGGGTTTATTCGCCACCTGCCGCACAAGCTGGTCGAGGCCTTCCGCGCCACACTGGAGGAGTCCAGCCAGGCCGATCTGTTGCTGCATGTGATCGACTCGGCGGACGACGAGCGCACCTCGAATATCGAGCAGGTCAATCTGGTACTCGATGAGATCGGTGCCAGTGCGCTGCCAATGCTGGAGATCTACAACAAGATCGACCTGCTGGAGAATTTCGAGCCGCAGATCCAGCGCGATGGCAATGGCGTGGCGGTGCGGGTCTGGCTGTCGGCCCGGGATGGTCGGGGGTTGGAGTTGCTGGGCCAGGCCATTGCCGAGCGGCTGGGTGAGGATGTCATCCAGCAGAGTATTGTGCTGGAGCATGCCGAGGCGCGGCTGCGGGCGCAGTTCTATGCCGTCGGTGCGGTCACCGCCGAGCGGATCGCCGCCGACGGGCGTCAGGAACTCGATCTGCGCCTGCAGCGCAGCGACTTCAATCGGCTGCTCAAGCGCGAAGGCTGGCAGCCGGACAGGTTTCTCGAACAACACACTTTGCAATAATGGATGACGGCTGTGGTTCGCGCTGCGGTTGGCATTTGCTGTAGGATTGCGGAAATGACTGCGCCGGCCATCCACGCCGGCGGAAGCAGTTTCATGGTTTTGGATAACGGAGAACGCTATGGCGTGGAATGAGCCTGGTGGTGGTAACAACTCGAACAACCAGGATCCCTGGGGCAGTGGCGGTAACCGCGGCGGTGGCAATCGCGGCGGCAAGCAGGGTCCACCCGATCTGGATGAGGCGCTGCGCAAGCTGCAGGACAGCCTGAACGGTATCTTCGGCAACAAGAAGCGTAGCGGCGGCGATGGCAGTGGCGGTCGGCGTATCGGTGGCGGTCAGGGCATTCCGAAAGGGCTCTGGGTCATCGGCGGCCTGCTCATCTTCGTTTTCTGGCTATTTAACGCCATCTACAAGGTCGATGAACAGGAACAGGCCGTGGTGCTGCGTTTCGGTGAGTACCATCGTACCGTCGAATCCGGTCTGCATATCTACTTCCCGCCGATCGAGAAGAAATTCCAGCGCAACGTCACCCAGGTGCGTTCCTATCGTCAACAGGGCCAGATGCTGACCGAGGACGAGAATATCGTCGAGGTACCGTTGGCGGTGCAATACCGAATCTCCAACCTGGAGGACTTCATCCTCAAGGTCGAAGACCCCGAGACCAGTCTGCAGCACGCCACCGAGAGTGCCCTGCGTCATGTGGTCGGTTCCACACCGATGCACCAGGTGCTCACAGAAGGTCGTGAGCAGATGGGTGTCGAGACCACCGAGCGTCTGCAGCGCTATCTGGATGCCTACCAGACCGGGATCACCGTGGTTCAGGTGAACATCGAAAGTGCCCAGGCTCCGGCCGAGGTGCAGGATGCGTTCGACGACGTGATCCGTGCCCGGGAAGACGAGGTGCGGGAGCGCAACCAGGCCGAATCCTATGCCAATGGCGTGATTCCGGAAGCCCGCGGTCAGGCCCAGCGTCTGCTGGAAGAGGCCAACGGTTACCGGCAGGCCATTGTCGCCCGCGCCGATGGTGAAGCCGAACGTTTCAATCTGCTGGTGGACCAGTATCAGCAGGCGCCGGAAGTGATGCGCGAGCGCATGTTCATCGAAACCCTGCAGGAAGTGCTGAGCAACACCAGCAAGATCATGGTGTCGGGTGAGGGCAACAGCAACCTGTTGTACCTGCCGATCGACAAGCTGATGCAGCAGGGCGGTGGTTCCTCTTCGTCATCATCGTCCTCGGCTGTTCCTTCTGCCACAGGTAGCGATGCCAATACCCGCCTGCCCGTACAACTGCAACAGCGTGATCTGCGTACAAGGGAGGCCCGCTGATGAGTAACAAGTCGATTTTCGGACTCATAATCGCCCTGGTGGTGATCGTGGTCGGTTGGAACAGTTTCTTCATCGTCGAGCAGACCCAGCGTGGCCTGGTGCTGCAGTTCGGTAAGGTCGTCCGTGACGATGTGCCGCCGGGACTGCATTTCAAGCTGCCCTTCGTGCAGGAAGCGAAGATGTTCGATGGCCGTCTGCTGACCCTCGATACCACCACCCAGCGTTACCTGACGCTGGAAAAGAAGGCGCTGATGGTGGACTCCTTCGCCAAGTGGCGCATCGCCAACGTGCAGCGCTACTACACCGCGACCTCCGGGCTGCGTTCGATTGCCGAAGAGCGGCTGTCCCGCCAGCTGGAGTCCGGTTTGCGCAACGAAGTGGCGCGCCGTACCCTGCATGAGGTGGTGGCCGGTGAGCGCGACCAGCTGATGGCCGACATCACTGCCGACCTGAACGACAGCGCGCGCCGCGAGCTGGGTATCGAGGTGGTCGATGTGCGGGTCAAGGGCATGGATCTGCCTCGCGAAGTGAACCGCAGCGTGTTCGAGCGGATGAGTTCCGAGCGTGAGCGCGAAGCCCGCGAACACCGCGCCAAGGGTCGCGAGCTGGCCGAAGGTATTCGCGCCGACGCCGACCGGCAGCAGCGCGTGATCCTGGCCGAGGCCTTCCGTGAGGCCGAGGAAATCCGTGGTCAGGGTGATGCCGAAGCGGCGGCCATCTATGCCGAGGCGTATAACAAGGATCCGGAGTTCTATTCCTTCTATCGCAGTCTGCAGGCCTACCGGGAAAGCTTCGCCAGCAAGTCCGACGTGCTGGTGCTTGACCCCAACAGCGAATTCTTCAAGTTTTTCCAGGGCGCGCAACAGCCCTGAGTCGAGCCTGGCTGCACTCGTCCAACGAACGGGTGTAGCCAGTCGAAAACATGCTACAATCGCGCAGCCGGGTCATCCCGGCTTTTTTGTGACCGGCCGATCCGGGCAAGGGGGTCGAGTTGATGTGGCAGAGTCTGGCCGCGGCACTGTGTCTGGTGCTGGTTCTGGAAGGTCTGATGCCCTTTCTGGCTCCCCGCCGGTGGAAACGCATGCTGGTCGAAGTGAGCGGTATGAGTGATCGGCAACTGCGGGTTGCCGGCTTGCTGAGTATGCTGGCGGGTACTGCCTGCTTATATCTGATCCGCTAGGGTGGGTCGACAGACCTTTGCCCTTTACGTAATAAAGGTTTTGAAAATGCCTACTGTTGATCGCTGGCTATTGCCTGACGGGATCGAAGAGGTGCTGCCGGAAGAGGCCGCACGTACCGAAGCAGCCCGCCGACAATTGCTGGATCTGTTCTCCCGTTGGGGGTATGACCTGGTCATCACCCCGCATATCGAGTACCTCGAATCCCTCCTGACCGGCTCCGGTCATGATCTCGAACTGCAAACCTTCAAGATGATCGACCAGATGTCCGGGCGCATGCTCGGCCTGCGTGCGGACATCACGCCCCAGGTGGCGCGCATCGACGCGCATACCCTGGGTGCCGACGGCCCCAGTCGTCTATGCTATTGCGGTAGTGTGCTGCACACCCTGCCGCGGCCATTATCCACGTCCCGCAGCCTGATCCAGCTGGGCGCCGAGCTGTACGGTGATGCCTCCAGTGCCAGCGATATCGAAGTCATTGCGCTGATGCTGGAAACCCTGGCCGCGGCGCGCGTCGAGGGTGCACACCTGGATATCGGCCACGTGGGTATCTACCGTGGTCTGGTCGAGGCGGCCGGATTGGAAGGCGCGGTCGAGCGCGCGCTGTTCAATGCCCTGCAACGCAAGGCACTGGATGAAGTGCAGGAATTGACCTCGCGTATCGAACAACCGGCGCTGGCCGCCATGCTCTGCAGCCTGGCGGAACTGTCGGGCGGCGTCGAGGTGCTGGAGCGTGCGCATATCATGCTCGATGGCGCGCCCGAAGCGATTCTGGCGGCCCTCGACGAGCTGGCGGAAATTGCCCAGGTGATTTCCCGGCGCTACCCGGACGTACCGCTGTATTTCGACCTGGCGGAGCTGCGTGGCTATCACTACCACACGGGTGTGACCTTCGCGGCGTTCGTCGCCGGTACCGGTCAGAGCATTGCCCAGGGCGGTCGCTATGACGAAATTGGCCGTGATTTCGGCCGTGCCCGTCCGGCCACCGGTTTCTCCACCGACCTGCGGTTGCTGGTGGCCTGCGGTCAGATCGACGGCGGCTGCCGTGATCACGGTATCTGGGCGCCACATGCGAGTCAGCCGGGGCTGCACGACAAGGTCATGCAGCTGCGTCAGGCCGGCGAGCGAGTGATCGTGGCATTGCCCGGCCAGCTCGATGCCGAGGCGGCGGAGTTCGGTTGTGACCGAATTCTGCACTTTGACAATGATGGTTGGCAGGTAAAAGAACTGCACATTTGACTTTCATGGCCTGCTGGGCCAGTTCCTAACGAGTGAGGCAAGAGCTGAACATGGGTAAGAATGTTGTCATCCTGGGCACCCAATGGGGCGATGAGGGCAAGGGCAAGATCGTCGACCTGCTGACCGATCAGGTATCGGCGGTGGTGCGTTATCAGGGCGGGCACAATGCCGGCCACACGCTGGTGATCGAAGGTGAGAAAACCGTCCTGCATCTGATTCCCTCGGGCATTCTGCGTGAAAACGTGATGTGCTACATCGGCAACGGTGTGGTGCTGTCCCCCGAAGCGCTGCTCAAGGAGTTGACCGGCCTGGAAGCCAAGGGCGTGCCGGTGCGCGATCGTCTGCGCATCAGCCCGGCCTGCCCGCTGATTCTGCCCTACCACGTGGCGTTGGATCAGGCCCGTGAACTGGCCCGTGGCGAAGCCAAGATCGGTACCACCGGTCGTGGTATCGGCCCGGCCTACGAGGACAAGGTCTCCCGTCGCGGTCTGCGCGTCGGTGACCTGTTCCACCGTGAACGCTTCGCCGCCAAGCTCGGCGAGGTGCTGGATTATCACAACTTCGTCCTGCAGAACTACTACAGGGTCGAGCCGGTTGATTTCCAGAAGACCCTGGAAGCGGCCATGGAATATGCCGAGTGGCTCAAGCCGCTGATGCAGGACGTGACGGCGCGGCTGCATGAGCTGCGCCGCGAGGGTGCCAATATCATGTTCGAGGGGGCCCAGGGTTCGCTGCTGGACATCGACCATGGCACCTATCCCTACGTGACCAGTTCCAACACCACCGCCGGCGGTACCGCCACCGGTTCCGGTTTCGGTCCGCTGTATCTGGACTACGTGCTGGGCATCACCAAGGCCTACACCACCCGCGTCGGCTCCGGTCCGTTCCCCACCGAACTGTTTGATGACATCGGTGAGCGTCTGGCCCAGCGCGGTCATGAGTTCGGCTCCACCACAGGTCGCGCTCGCCGTTGTGGCTGGTTCGATGCGGTGATCCTGCGTCGGGCCATCGAGATCAACAGCATCAGCGGTCTGTGCCTGACCAAGCTGGACGTACTTGACGGTCTGGATGCGATCCAGATCTGCGTCGGTTACCGTAACGCCGAAGGCGAAGTGCTGGAAGCGCCAAGCGATGCGGACAGCTACATCGGCCTGGAGCCGGTCTACGAGGAGGTACCTGGCTGGAGCGAGTCGACCCTGGGCATACAGACCCTGGAAGACCTGCCGGCCAATGCCCAGGCCTACATTGCCCGGATCGAGGAGCTGGTCGGTGCGCCGATCGATATCATCTCCACCGGTCCTGACCGCAATGAGACCATTATCCAGCGGCAGATTTTCTGATCCGTCTGGAGTGAAAAAGGCGCCCCGCGGGGCGCTTTTTTTATGGCTGATGGAATATGAGCGTGCCAGCCGGCGGTTCGAGCACCGCCCCCCCCCTGGGAGGTTCGAGCACTAGCTCGTACCAAAACTGCCCGGCACCGCCGCTGCTGCCGACCGGCTCCATCTTCACCAGCAACCTGGCCGGCAAATGCTATGCCACCACCCAGCACGCCCTCTGGAGAGTCGATGGCGACCCCGTCGACTTCCATCTCGACCAGCGGTCTTGCCGCCAGCTCCGCAGATACGTCCGGGGCACGCTCGGCGTCTGACGGCACTGGGCAGTTGCCCTTGGCGAACACGCACCCGTGCCTTCCGTGGCGCTCGTGTGCGGCCGTCCATGGCCGCACACGGTTCGCCAAGGGCAACTGCCCAGCACCGTCCTGTTGATTGGGTGTGGCTGAAGGAAAATCTTGGCTCCAGAGTCAGCTGGTCTGTGGCTGTGCTCGTTCCACCAATGCACGCACATCCAGCCCGCGGGGGAGGGTGCCGTAGACCCGGCCGTGGCCCTGCAGGCGGCTGGCAATAAAGGCGTCGGAAACGGTGTTGTTACCCGCTTCCAGCAGCAATTTCGCCTGCAGCGCTACGGCTACGTCTTCGGTCAGCTGGCGGGCGCGGTACTGGATATCCTCCTTGTCGGCAAACTGCTGTTGCAGCCTGGCGATATGCGCCTGCAAATGATGATCGCCGGCGCCATCGCCCAGTTCGGCAAACAGCATTTCGACAATACCCGGCTCCTTCGACAGGGCGCGCAACACATCCAGACATTGCACGTTACCGGAGCCTTCCCAGATCGAGTTCACCGGGGCCTCGCGATAGAGTCGCGGCAGGATGCTGTCCTCCACATAACCCGCGCCGCCCAGGCATTCCTGAGCTTCGTTGATCATCGCCGGGGCACGTTTGCAGATCCAGTACTTGCCGATGGCAGTGACCAGCCGAGCGAATCCGGCCTGGTGTGGATCGTCGGCGTGATCCAGCGCGCTGGCCATACGCATGGTCAAGGCCAGTGCCGCCTCGCTTTCCAGGGCCAGATCGGCCAGCACGTTCTGCATCAGGGGCTGCTCGATCAGCGGACGTCCGCCCACATTGCGGTGGGCGCAGTGGTGGGTGGCTTGGGTCAGCGCCTGGCGCATCAGCGAGCTGGAGCCGATCATGCAATCGAAGCGGGTCAATGCCACCATCTCGATGATGGTCGGTACGCCGCGGCCTTCCTCACCGATCATCCACGCCAGGGCGCCGCGGAACTCGACTTCGCTGGAGGCATTGGCCTGGTTGCCCAGTTTGTCTTTCAGGCGCTGGATATAGAACTGGTTGCGGCTGCCATCGGGGCGGTGGCGGGGCAGCAGAAAACAGCTCAGGCCCTTGTCGGTCTGCGCCAGGGTCAGGAAGGCATCGCACATGGGCGCCGAGCAGAACCATTTATGCCCGAGCAATTCGTAGGCATGACCGGGGCCGGCATTGGCTACTGGCCAGGCGCGGGTGGTATTGGCGCGCACATCGGTGCCGCCCTGCTTCTCGGTCATGGCCATGCCGATGGTCAGGCCAGTCTTGTGTTCCATCGGCAGATTGCGCGGGTCGTACTGGCGCGACAGTATCTTCGGCAGCCAGCGTTCCGCCAGATCCGGTTGCAGTCGCAGCGCCGGTACGCAGGCGAAGGTCATGGTCATCGGGCAACTGGTGCCGGCCTCCGCCTGGTTATGCAGGTACATGGTGGCGGCGCGGGCGACATGGGCGCCGGGGCGGGGTTCAGTCCAGGGTGCGCTGGTGATGCCATGGGCGATGCCGGCGCTCATCAGCTCATGGTAGGCGGGATGGAACTCCACCACATCGATACGGTGGCCGTAGCGGTCATGGCTGTGGAACACCGGTGGGTTGGCATTGGCGAGGAAGCCGGCCTGCATCAGCGGACCGCCGGCCAACTGACCGTAGGCCGATAGCTGCTCATCGGCCCAGTCGCCCCGATAGCGGTGTACCCATTGCTGCAGCGGCAGATCGCTGCGGTAGAGGTTGAGGCCGTCCAGCGGGGGGACCTGATTGGTTACTTCATGGGTTTCGGCACAGGTACTCGGTGTCATGATCGCGGCTCCTTCTCCTTGCCAACAGTATGAGCGCAGTGAGTCAGGATTCAAGGGAGTGGCCGAGGCCGATGGAATCAGCCGATAACTGTGATCACGATTTCCTTGATCACAAAGGCGGCTACCCCCAGACCCAGGACGAAGAACAGCACCATGGTGCCGTAGCGGCCGGCCTTGGATTTTTTTGCCAGGTCCCAGACGATGAATCCCATGAACGCCACCAGGGCGAAGATGGACAAGGGCAGGGCAAGGGCTTCGAATTCTTCGTAGGACACAATGGTCTCCTGTCAGGAAAAAGGATTGTCTATTTTGTGACCAGATGGTTGAGCGGCAATTCCGTGCTCGAGACCACCTGGTTCAGTACAAAGCTCGAGCGTACGCTGGACACCCCCTCGATGCGGGTCAGCGTGCCCAGCAGAAATTGCTGGTAATGGTCCATGTCAGGCACCACCACCCGCAACTGGTAATCCGCTTCCATGCCGGTGACCAGGCTGCAGTTCAATACCTCGGGGCATTGGCGGATGGTCTCCTCGAAACCGGCAAAGCGATCCGGGGTGTGGCGGTCCATGCCGATCATCACGAAGGCGGTCAGCGTCAGTCCCAGCTTCTGCGGATCGAGCAACGCCACCTGCCGGGTGATGTAGCCGCTTTCTTCCAGTTGCTTGACCCGTCGCGAGCAGGGCGATGGCGACAGGCCGATGCGTTCGGCCAGTTCCTGGTTACTGATGCGAGCATCCTGTTGCAGGGCGGCCAGAATCTTCAGGTCATAACGGTCCAGATTGTTCTCATGCATGCTTCCACCTCGTGCAGTTGCATAGATAATGCTTGGCTCGCGATATTATTGCGCAATTTGCTGCTTTATGGGCAATAAAAGACAAGAAATGGCGAAGCCGGCGCGTTACCATAATCACAAGTTTCAAGCCTTGGCCGGCGAGTCCAGACAGGCGCTCCACTCGAGAAGCCCTGGGACGAAAGGTTCTACCGGATCGATTCGTCACCCGGCCACCCCAGCCCACAAGGCACGGCGGACAGGCAGTATCCCACCCGGATACCCAACGGACCCAGCGCAAACGGCCGACTCAGTCGGCCGTTTGCGTTTGTGCGGGCGGCTGCGGGTGGACCGGATCCTTGTGCACCAGCACATCCGCCTGGGGAAAGCGTCGAATGATCGCATGACGCACCTGCTCGCCCAGCTCATGGGCATCGGTCAGGGGTAGGTGCCCGGGTAATTCCAGATGCAATTGCATGAACCACTGCTGGCCCGATTCGCGGGTGCGCAGATCGTGCACATCGATTACCCCCGGCACGCTCCGGGCCAGCGCCAGAGCCTCCTTGCGCACTGCGTCGGGCAGCTCGTGGTCCATCAGGATCTGCACCGCGTCGCGACCGATCTGCAGAGCGCTGAAGGCGATGAGCAGGGCGATGCCGATACCGAATACCGCGTCCGCCCCGGGTATGCCGTAATAGGCCAGGATCAGTGCGACGATGATGCTGGCATTCATCAGCAGATCGGAGCGGTAATGCAATGCATCAGCGCGGATCGCGGTGGAGCCGGTGTGCCGGATCACGTGGCGCTGAAAGGCCAGGAGCAGCAAGGTGGCGACAATCGAGATCAGCATCACCGCGACCCCGAACCAGGCGGCTTCCAGCGGCCGGGGATTGCGCAGATGGTCGATCCCCTGATGCAGCACCACGCCGGCCGAGGCGGCAATGAACACCGATTGCGCCAGCCCGGCCAGGGCTTCGGCCTTGCCATGGCCGAAGCGGTGACCCTTGTCGGCGGGCGTCAGGGCGTAGGCCACGGCAATCAGGTTGATCAGCGAGGCGCCGGCATCCATCAGCGAGTCGATCAGTGAGGCCAGCAGACTCACTGAGCCGGACATGAACCAGACGGTTGCCTTGAGCGTGATCAGGATAAGCGCGACCAGAACCGAGGCGTAGGTCGCCAGCCGCAGCAGGCGGGCGTTGCGCTCGGTCAGCCGCTGTGCCGATGTATCCATCAGGCGCGCGCCGGCAGGCCCAGCAGCGCAAATTGTGCCGCGCCGGGGCTGTGCAGCAGTCGTGCCTGCTGCATGGGCAGCTGCAGCCCCAGATCCTGTTGCAGGATGGCTTCGAGCTTCAGCGGATCGATCTGCCCCTGGGTGTCGACTGCTTGCTGCAGGCGTTCGGGCGCCAGGGTATAGCGCTCATCGGGAAAATAGATAGCGCCGGTGGTGAAATCCACGGCGAAGGCGACCAGCCCGGGAATGACGTAGAACAGCAGGCCGATGCCATTGAGGATCGCCACGCCGGGGTCGATCTCGCCGCTGATCTGGCCGCGCCGTTCGGGGTAGAAGATGGTGCCGCAGGCAGTCAATTGGGTAACCAGGGTGGTGGTCAGCAGCACGCTGGCCAGAGCTTTCAAACGCATGATGTCCCTCGGGGTAAGCAATCTATCCAGACCCTGCACACTATACGCTGGTGCCGTAACGGCTTGAAGCCGGGGGTGGTTATAATGGCCCCCTTTGGCTGGATACCCACGCATGTCTGATCTTCCCGTACAAGCTGTGCTCGCCGAGCTGGACCAGCAATTGGCACGCTCCCAGGCGGTGGTGTTGCAGGCGCCGCCCGGTGCCGGCAAGACCACCCTGGTGCCGCTGACCCTGCTGCGCAGCGACTGGTTGGCGGGGCGCAAGATCATCCTGCTGGAGCCGCGCCGGTTGGCGGCCCGCGCCGCTGCCGAGCGCCTGGCACAGATGCTCGGTGAGCCGGTTGGGCAGACGGTCGGCTATCGCATTCGCCTGGAAACCCGGGTCAGCGCCGCGACCCGGATCGAGGTGGTGACCGAGGGCATTCTGCAGCGCCTGCTGCAGGCCGACCCGGAGCTGCCGGGTATCGGCCTGGTGATTTTCGATGAATTCCACGAGCGCAGTCTGGATGCCGATCTGGGGTTGGCACTCTGTCTGCAGACGCAGCAGTACCTGCGTGATGATGACAACCCGCTGAAGCTGTTGGTCATGTCCGCCACCCTGGATGCCGCAGCAGTCAGCCGGCTGCTGGACAATGCGCCGCTGGTCAGCAGCGCGGGGCGGCAGTATCCGGTGCAGGTGCACTATGGCGCACCGGTCACCTCGGGTCAGCCGCTGGAACCATTGATCGAACAGGCGATATTGCAGGCGCTGGCCACCGAGCCCGGCAGTTTGCTGGTGTTTCTGCCGGGGACCGCAGAGATCCGCCGCCTGCAACGCCGGCTGGAACAGGCGCTGGACAGCTACCCCGATGTGGATATCGCGCCCTTATATGGCGATCTGGATTTCGTCACCCAACGCCAGGCCATCGGCCCGGCGCCGGCCGGGCGGCGCAAGGTGGTACTGGCCACGCCGATTGCCGAAACCAGTTTGACCATCGACGGGGTACGCGTGGTCATCGACGCGGGGCTGCACCGCGAGCCGGCTTTCGATCCGGTATCGGGTATTACTCGGCTGCACACCCGGCGTATCTCCAGGGCGGCTGCCGAGCAGCGGGCCGGCCGTGCTGGCCGTA
>DXBL01000079.1 GCA_019116555.1 Candidatus Pseudomonas excrementavium | reverse complement strand
GGATTCGGAAAACTACCAGGAGCGTCGCCAGGTATACCTGGACCGGCTCGAGTTCGAGCTGGATATCATCATCCAGATGGGCTTCCCCGGTTACTACCTGGTGGTCATGGACTTCATCAAGTGGGCCAAGAACAACGGCGTGCCGGTCGGGCCCGGCCGGGGTTCCGGAGCGGGTTCGCTGGTCGCCTATGCGTTGCTGATCACCGACCTGGATCCGCTGGAATACGACCTGCTGTTCGAGCGCTTCCTCAACCCGGAACGGGTTTCCATGCCCGACTTCGATATCGACTTCTGCATGGAAGGTCGCGACCGGGTGATCGAGTACGTGGCCGATACCTACGGCCGCGATGCGGTATCGCAGATCATCACCTTCGGCACCATGGCGGCCAAGGCGGTGGTGCGCGATGTGGCGCGGGTGCAGGGCAAGTCCTACGGTCTGGCCGACAAGCTGTCGAAGATGATCCCCTTCGAGGTCGGCATGACCCTGGCCAAGGCGCACGAGCAGGAAGAGATCCTGCGCGACTTCCTGCAGGTCGATGAGGAAGCCCAGGAAATCTGGGACATGGCGTTGAAGCTGGAGGGCATCACCCGTAACGTCGGCAAGCACGCCGGGGGCGTGGTGATCGCACCGACCAAGCTGACCGACTTTGCGCCGCTGTATTGCGACGAAGCGGGCGAGGGTCTGGTAACCCAGTTCGACAAGGACGACGTCGAGGCCGCCGGGCTGGTCAAGTTCGACTTCCTCGGCCTGCGGACCCTGACCATCATCGACTGGGCGATGGAAACCATCAACCGCGAGCAGGCGCGCAAGGGCCTGGAACCGGTGGATATCGACCGTATTCCGCTGGACGACCCGCCGACCTACGCGATGCTGCAGAAGGCCGAGACCACGGCGGTATTCCAGCTGGAATCCCGCGGCATGAAGGAGTTGATCAAGAAGCTCAAGCCCGACTGCCTGGAAGACATGATCGCACTGGTGGCCCTGTTCCGCCCCGGCCCGCTGCAGTCCGGCATGGTGGACGACTTCATCAACCGCAAGCACGGCCGCGAACAGATTTCCTACCCGCACCCGAACTATCAGTACCCCGGCCTGGAGCCGGTGCTCAAGCCGACCTACGGCATTATCCTGTATCAGGAACAGGTAATGCAGATCGCCCAGGTGATGGCCGGCTACACCCTTGGCGGCGCCGACATGCTGCGCCGGGCCATGGGCAAGAAAAAGCCCGAGGAAATGGCCAAGCAGCGCGCCATCTTCCTCGAAGGCTGCCAGGGCAACGATATCTCGGCCGACCTGGCAGGTAACATCTTCGACCTGGTGGAAAAATTCGCCGGTTACGGTTTTAACAAGTCGCACTCGGCCGCTTACGGTCTGGTGTCCTACCAGACCGCCTGGCTCAAGGCCCACTACCCGGCCCCGTTCATGGCCGCGGTGCTGTCCGCGGATATGCACAACACCGACAAGGTGGTGACGCTGATCGAGGAATGCCGCAGCATGAAGCTGCGGATGAAGGCGCCGGACGTGAACCTGTCCGAATACAAGTTCACCGTGGATGACAGTGGCAGCGTGGTTTATGGTCTCGGCGCCATCAAGGGCGTCGGGGAAGGACCGGTGGAAACCATTGTCCAGACCCGCCGGGAGGGTGGCCCCTTCGCCGACCTGTTCGACTTCTGCGCCCGGGTCGACCTCAAGCGGATCAACAAGCGGGTCATGGAAGCGCTGATCCGCTCCGGTGCGCTGGACTCTCTGGGGCCGTTCTTCGATACCGAGCAGCAGGCCTACCTGCAACAGGTGGATCGCAACCGCGCGGCCCTGTCTGCCGCCATGGAGGAGGCCATTGCCGCCGCCGAACAGACCCACCGCAGCGCCGACAGCGGCCACGACGACCTGTTCGGCGATCTGCTCGGGCCATCGGCCGAGCGCGATGTGTACGAAGCCTATCGAAAGGTTCGCGAATGGACCTTCAAGGAACGCCTGCGCGGCGAGAAAGACACCCTGGGGTTGTACCTGACCGGCCATCCCATCGATGAATACGAGAAGGAGGTTCGCCGTTTCGCCCGTCAGCGGATCATCGACCTCAAGCCCTCGCGTGAAGCGCAGACTATCGCCGGCCTGGTATTCGATCTGCGGGTGATGAAAAGCAAGCGCGGCGACAAGGTCGGCTTCGTCACCCTGGATGACCGCTCGGCCCGGGTCGAGGTATCACTGTTTGCCGAGGCCTATCAGGCGGCGCAATCACTGTTGCAGAAGGATGCGCTGCTGGTAGTGGAAGGCGAGGTGGCGGTAGATGACTTTTCCGGCGGCATGCGCGTGCGGGCCAAGCGGGTCATGAGCCTGGAGGAGGCGCGCACCTCGCTGCTGGACAGCGTGCGCATCAATCTCGACACCCGCCGGCATGGCCCGGACTGCCTCAACCGGCTGGCCGGTGTGCTGCAGCAGTACAAGGGCGAATGTGCAGTCACCATCGAGGTGCAGCGCCCCGATGCCCAGGCCATGTTGCGCCTGGGTGAGGCCTGGCGGGTGGAGCCGGCTGATGACCTGGTGCAGACGCTGCGTGACCAGTTGGGCAAAGGCAGCGTCTCCCTGCACTATAGATAAACCGAATTCAGACATTCTCACGGGACCGGGCTGCTCGACGCAGCCGAGCCAATCCCGTAAGGTAACGCAAAAAACAGGATGCCCCGACGCGGGGCTACGCGGATAATCGACGCTTATGATCAAGAGCCAGAAATACCTCGAATTTGAACAGCCGATTGCCGACTTGCAGGCCAAGATCGAAGAGCTGCGCCTGGTGGGCAGCGACAATTCGCTGAACATCACCGAAGAAATCACCCGTCTGCAGGACAAGAGCCGTTCGCTCACCGAGAGCATTTTCTCCAACCTGTCGAGCTGGCAGGTGGCTCAGATGTCCCGGCATCCGCAGCGTCCCTACACCCTGGACTATATCCGCCACATCTTTACCGACTTTGAAGAACTGCACGGCGATCGGCACTTCGCCGATGATGCCGCCATCGTCGGTGGTATCGCCCGGCTCGATGGCCGGCCAGTCATGGTCATCGGTCACCAGAAAGGCCGTGACGTGAAGGAAAAGGTCCGCCGCAACTTCGGCATGCCCAAGCCTGAAGGCTACCGCAAGGCCTGCCGCCTGATGCAGATGGCCGAACGCTTCAAGATGCCGATCCTGACCTTTATCGACACCCCTGGCGCCTATCCGGGCATCGACGCGGAAGAGCGCGGTCAGAGTGAGGCCATCGCCTGGAACCTGCAGGTCATGTCGCGACTGAAAACCCCGATCATCTCCACCGTTATCGGCGAAGGCGGCTCCGGTGGCGCGCTGGCCATCGGTGTCTGCGACCGGCTGATGATGCTGCAGTATTCCATCTATTCGGTGATCTCCCCTGAGGGTTGCGCCTCGATTCTGTGGAAGAAGGCCGAGAAGGCCGCCGACGCCGCGGAAGCCATGGGCGTGACCGCCGGCCGTCTGCAGGAGCTGGGCCTGGTTGACAATCTGATCCCCGAACCGCTGGGCGGCGCGCACCGCGAGCCGGAAACCATGGCAGCGCGGATCAAGCAGCAACTGCTCGCCGAGCTGGCGAAGCTGGACGAGCAATCTGCCGACGAACTGCTGGACAGCCGCTACGAGCGCCTGATGGCCTTCGGTATTCAGTAACATGTTCAACGTGCAGGGGCTGCTGCAACAGCTGGCACCCTGTAGGGACGCCCCGGCCTGCTGGCTGGGGTTGTCCGGTGGCCTGGACTCCATGGTGCTGCTGGACGCCCTGGTGCAACTGCGCCGCCACCATCCGCTCCCCCCCCTCAAAGCCATTCATGTACACCACGGCCTGCACGTCGATGCGAACCGCTGGGCCGAGCATTGTGTACGTGAATGCGCGGCCCGGGACATTCCCCTGCATATCGAGCGGGTGCAGTTGCCGACCGGCGGCAGCATCGAAGAGCTGGCTCGGGATGCTCGCTATGGGGTGTTCGAGCGGCTGCTGGCGGCTGGAGACTGGCTGCTATTGGCCCACCACGCCGATGATCAACTGGAAACCCTGCTGTTCCGACTGCTACGCGGCACCGGTTTGCGCGGGCTGGCCGGCATGCCGCGCAGCCGCGCGCTGGGAGCAGGGCAACTGTTGCGCCCGCTGTTGCCCTGGTCGCGGCAACAGCTCGCTGACTGGGCCTGCCAGCAACAGCTGAGCTGGATCGAGGACCCAGCCAACGCCGATCCGCGTTACGCCCGCACCGCGCTGCGCCACGAACTGCTGCCGCAGTTGCGCCAGCGCTGGCCGAGCATGCCGCAGAGCCTGCTGCGGTTGGCAGCCCATGCGACCGAGGCTAACGAGTTGCTGGACGAGCGGGCCGCTGAAGATATGTTGCTGGCAACCGGCGAAGTGGCCGATGACTGGCTACGTTGCTGGCCCAGTCTGGATATGGCAAGCCTGGCGGCGTTGAGCCCGGCGCGGCAAAAGAACCTGCTGCGCTACTGGCTGCATAGCCATGCCGTCCGGCTGCCGGATCAGCGCCATCTGCACAACCTGCTGACCCAGCTCGGTGCCGCGTCGGACAGTCAGCCGACCGTGCAGCTGGACGACGCTCAACTATGCCGTTCGTCGGGACGGCTGTGGCTATTGCCCCAGGGCGGCGTGCCTGCCGGGGTCGATCAGCCATTGTCGCAATTGGCTGATACGCTGCTGACGGCGGGCAATGGCCGCCTGTATCTGCGCACCGGAGCTGGCGTCGCCATGCGCCAGGGTAGTTGGCGTATCGGCTACCGGCGCGGTGGCGAGCAGATCAAGCTGCCCGGCCGGCCGCGCCAGAGCCTCAAGGATCTGTTCCAGCAGGCCGGTATTCCGGCCTGGCTGCGCCCGGCGATCCCGTTGCTATACTGCGACGATCAACTGATTTCCGTGGCCGGTCGGTGGACGGCCGAGGGGGCGAACGCGGCCTTCGGCGAAGCCGGATTCAGTGTGTGCTGGGAGCCGGTTTTAGATTGAGCAAGGTGGGGCTGTCTGGTATCCTGACTTCCCATCTTGACGAGACTTTGGTCTCCCTTCGAATTCCTGCGGCTGCGACCGCTTAACTTCAATCTACGGGTTTTTCATGACGCGCTACATCTTCGTCACGGGTGGTGTTGTATCTTCTTTGGGCAAGGGCATCGCCTCGGCATCCCTGGCGGCGATTCTCGAAGCACGTGGCCTCAAGGTCACCATGCTCAAACTGGATCCTTACATCAACGTGGATCCGGGTACCATGAGCCCGTTCCAGCACGGCGAAGTCTTCGTCACCCACGATGGGGCCGAGACCGATCTGGACCTGGGCCACTACGAGCGCTTCATCCGTACCCGCATGACCCAGAACAACAACTTCACCACCGGCCGCGTCTATGAAGACGTGCTGCGCAAGGAGCGCCGCGGTGACTATCTGGGCGCCACCATTCAGGTGATTCCGCACATCACCGACGAAATCAAGACCCGCATCATCCGCGGCGCCGGCGATGCCGACGTGGCCATGGTCGAGATCGGTGGTACCGTGGGTGACATCGAGTCGCAACCCTTCCTCGAAGCCATCCGCCAGCTGCGCCTGGAAGTGGGCGCCAAGCGCGCCATGCTGATGCACCTGACACTCGTGCCCTATATCGCCACTGCCGGCGAAACCAAGACCAAACCGACCCAGCATTCGGTGAAGGAACTGCGTTCCATCGGCCTGCAGCCCGATGTGCTGGTGTGCCGCTCCGATCATCCGATCGACCTGGCCTCCCGGCGCAAGATTGCGCTGTTCACCAACGTTGAAGAGCGCGCGGTGATCAGCTTGCCGGACGCGGACACCATCTACCGGATCCCCGGCATCCTGCATGCCCAGGGCCTGGATGACTACGTCGCCGAGCGTTTCGGATTGGAATGCGGCAGTGCCGACCTGTCCGAATGGGAACGGGTAGTGGATGCCAAGCTGCATCACGAAAAAGAAGTCACCATCGCCATGGTCGGCAAGTACATGGAGCTGCTGGATGCCTACAAGTCGCTGATCGAGGCCCTGAGCCACGCCGGCATCCAGAGCCGCACCAAGGTCAACGTGCGCTATATCGACTCGGAAACCATCGAGGAGAATGGCACCGGCCAGTTGGAAGACGTCGACGCCATCCTCGTGCCCGGCGGCTTCGGCCTGCGCGGTGTGGAAGGCAAGATTGCCGCCGTGCGTTATGCCCGCGAGAACAAGATCCCGTATCTGGGGATCTGCCTGGGCATGCAGGTGGCGGTCATCGAGTTCGCCCGCAATATCCTGGGCTGGGACGATGCCAACTCCACCGAGTTCGACAAGACTTCCAAGCATCCGGTGGTCGGTCTGATCACCGAATGGCAGACCGCTACCGGCGAGATGCAGACCCGTGACGAGTCCTCCGACCTGGGCGGCACCATGCGCCTGGGCGCGCAGGAATGCGCTCTGGAAGCCGGCAGCAAGGCCCGCGAATGCTACGGTCAGGATGTGATCGTCGAGCGTCATCGTCACCGCTACGAGGTCAACAACAACCTGTTGTCCGAATTGCAGAAGAGTGGCCTGAAGGTATCCGGACGCTCGATGGATGGTGCGCTGGTGGAAATGGTCGAGGTGGAAGATCATCCCTGGTTCGTCGCTTGCCAGTTCCATCCCGAATTCACCTCTACGCCGCGTGATGGTCATCCGCTGTTCAGCGGCTTCGTCAATGCCGCGCTGAAACAGCGTGCCGCCAAGAAAGCCTGAGGATTTACGCTATGGCGCAGAAGATAGTCCGCGTTGGTGACATCGAGATAGCCAACGACAAGCCGTTCGTGCTGTTTGGCGGCATGAACGTGCTGGAGTCCCGTGATCTGGCCCTGCGCATCTGCGAAGAGTACGTCAGGGTTACCGAGAAGCTCGGTATCCCCTACGTGTTCAAGGCCAGCTTCGACAAGGCCAACCGCTCCTCGATCAACTCCTTCCGGGGCCCCGGCATGGAAGAGGGTCTGAAGATCTTCGAAGAGATCAAGCAGACCTTCAAGGTGCCGGTCATCACCGATGTGCACGAGCCCCATCAGGCGGCGCCGGTGGCAGAAGTGTGCGACATCATCCAGCTGCCGGCCTTCCTGTCCCGGCAGACTGATCTGGTAGTGGCCATGGCGAAAACCGATGCCGTGATCAATATCAAGAAGGCGCAGTTCCTGGCGCCCCAGGAAATGCAGCACATCCTGAAAAAATGCGAAGAGGCCGGTAATGACCGGCTGATTCTGTGCGAGCGCGGCTCCAGCTTCGGTTACAACAACCTGGTAGTGGACATGCTCGGCTTCGGCATCATGAAGCAGTTCGAATACCCGGTATTCTTCGACGTGACCCACGCGCTGCAGATGCCCGGCGGGCGCAGTGACTCGGCGGGCGGTCGTCGCGCCCAGGTTACCGACCTGGCCAAGGCCGGCATGAGCCAGGGGCTGGCCGGTCTGTTCCTGGAAGCGCACCCGGATCCGGACAACGCCAAGTGCGACGGCCCCTGTGCCCTGCGGCTGGACAAGCTGGAACCCTTCCTCAGCCAGCTCAAGGCGCTGGATGATCTGGTAAAGGGTTTCCCGCAACTTGAAACTGCCTGAGCAGCAGGCAACCTCTTTCAACTTCAAAAGCATGTTTCAGATGGAGAAAGCAGCAACCATGGCGAAGATCATTGAAATCAAGGGTCGTGAAGTACTGGACTCGCGCGGTAACCCGACCGTTGAAGCGGATGTGATTCTGGAAGGCGGCATCCTCGGCAGCGCCTGCGCTCCGTCTGGTGCCTCTACCGGTTCCCGTGAAGCGCTGGAACTGCGTGACGGCGACAAGAGCCGTTACCTGGGCAAGGGCGTGCTGAAAGCCGTTGCCAATATCAATGGTCCCATCCGTGAACTGCTGATCGGCCGCGATGCCCTGGATCAGGCTGGTCTGGACCGCGCCATGATCGAGCTGGACGGTACCGAGAACAAGGCCAAGCTGGGCGCCAACGCCGTACTGGCGGTGTCCCTGGCCGCTGCCAAGGCTGCTGCCCAGGCCAAGGGCGTGCCGCTGTACGCGCACATCGCCGATCTGAACGGCACCCCCGGCCAGTACAGCATGCCGGTGCCGATGATGAACATCATCAACGGCGGCGAGCATGCCGACAACAACGTCGATATCCAGGAGTTCATGGTTCAGCCGGTCGGCGCCAAGACCTTCGCCGATGCACTGCGTATGGGCACCGAGATCTTCCATCACCTCAAGGCGGTACTGCAGGGCCGTGGCCTGAGCACCTCCGTGGGTGACGAGGGTGGTTTTGCACCGAACCTGGCCTCCAACGAAGACGCACTGGCCGCCATCGCCGAAGCCGTAGCCAATGCCGGTTACAAGCTGGGTGAAGACGTGACTCTGGCCCTGGACTGCGCCTCCAGCGAATTCTACAAGGATGGCAAGTACGACCTGGCCGGCGAAGGCAAGGTGTTTGACGCCGCCGGTTTCGCCGACTACCTGGCCGGCCTGACCCAACGCTATCCGATCATTTCCATTGAAGATGGCATGGACGAGTCCGACTGGGCTGGCTGGAAGGTACTGACCGACAAGATCGGCGAGAAGGTGCAGTTGGTCGGTGACGACCTGTTCGTGACCAACACCAAGATTCTCAAGCGCGGTATCGATGAGAAAATCGGTAACTCCATCCTGATCAAGTTCAACCAGATCGGTTCGCTGACCGAAACCCTGGAAGCCATCCAGATGGCCAAGGCGGCTGGCTTTACCGCGGTGATTTCGCATCGCTCCGGTGAAACCGAAGATCACACCATCGCCGACCTGGCGGTGGGCACCGCTGCTGGTCAGATCAAGACCGGCTCGCTGTGCCGCTCCGACCGGGTGTCCAAGTACAACCAGCTGCTGCGAATCGAAGAGCAACTGGCTGGCCAGGCGCCTTACAAGGGTCGCGCCGAGTTCCGCGGCTGATAGCCGGCTTCCGGGGAGACCGTCAGTTTGAAATGGCTCTGGGTGATATCACTGGCCTTGCTTGCTCTCCTGCAGTATCGACTGTGGGTGGGTGAGGGCAGTCTGGCGCATGTCACCCAGCTCAAGCAGGACATCGCCAGTCAGCAGGGCGAGAATGAGAAACTGCTGGAGCGCAATCGTGTGCTCACCGCAGAAGTCATCGAACTGAAGCAGGGACTGGAGACGATCGAGGAACGTGCCCGGCATGAGCTGGGCATGGTCAAGGAAGGCGAAACCCTGTTCCAGCTGAGTGGCAATGACTGATACCCAGCCGTCGTTCTGGGTGGTCATTCCTGCTGCCGGTGTCGGCTCGCGCATGCGCGCCGACCGTCCCAAGCAATACCTGCCCTTGAATGGGCGCTGTCTGATCGAACATACCCTCGACTGTTTCCTCGACCAGCCCGGATTGTCCGGACTGGTGGTTTGCCTGTCGCCGCTTGATGAGTGGTGGCCGGATCTGGGCTGCGCGCGTGATCCACGTATTACCCGGGCCGATGGTGGTCGCGAAAGGGCCGACTCGGTGCTCAACGGGCTGCAGGCGCTTACAGCGCTGGGCGCTGGCGAGCAGGACTGGGTGCTGGTGCACGATGCAGCTCGTCCCAACCTGGCCCAGTCCGATCTGCAAACACTGTTGACCACGCTGCAGAATGATCCCGTCGGCGGGCTGCTGGCCGTGCCGGTGCGCGATACCCTGAAACTGGCTGGGCCGGACGGCCGGGTCAGCTCCACTCCGGATCGCTCGCTGTTCTGGCAAGCCTATACCCCGCAGATGTTTCGCCTGGGCGCGCTACGCACGGCCTTGCATGACGCTCTGGCAGCCGGCGTGACAATCACTGATGAAGCCTCGGCCATGGAATGGGCCGGCCAGGCGCCCCGCCTGGTGGAAGGGCGGGCGGACAACATCAAGGTGACCCGGCCGGAAGATCTGGAGTTTCTGCGGCAACATTGAACCGAGCCGCAATGAAGACTGTAGAAGCGGTCTTGGCCGCGAGGTTTTCCTGCAGCCATTCATCAACAGAAGATTGACCCCGGTTCGGCCACTCAATATGCTGTATAACCATACAGTGTATTGGTGTCTTATGGTTACCTATTCCTTGTCCGTTCCGTTTTCGCAAGCGACCGTTGCTGCTTTGATCTGGGAGCAGCAGTGATGAGCGCGGTGGTGTCGCTCGATGCCTTGTTGCGCCAGCAGCGGGTATGGAAAGGGCGGGGCGAGGTGGCGCCGGCTGCGGCTCAGCCCACCGGTCATGCGCAGCTGGATGTGTTGCTGCCTGGCGGCGGTTGGCCGGAGGCAGCGCTCAGTGAGATTTTGCTGGCCGCGCCGGGGGCGGGGGAGCTGCAGTTGCTGTGGCCGACCCTGGCCCGATTGACCCGGGCCGGAGAGCGGATTGTGCTGGTGGCGCCGCCCTACATCCCTTATCCCCACGCGTGGCTCCAGGCCGGTGTCGATCTGCGCTGGATGACGCTGATCGATGCGCCCGAGCGGGAGGCGCTGTGGGCCGCCGAGCAATGTCTGCGCTCGGGCAGCTGCGCGGCGGTGTTGTGCTGGCCGCAACGCATCGATGATCGTGGTTTGCGCCGTCTGCAGTTGGCGGCAGCCACCGGCCAGACCCTGGGGTTTGCCTGCCGTTCGCTGCGCGAGGCAGTCAATCCGTCGCCGGCTGCCCTGCGCCTGGCCGTGGATTGCCAGCCCCGGCAGGTGCGCGTGCTCAAATGCCGGGGCGCGCTGGTGCCGGGCCAGTCGGTTGCGCTCTGACCATGCGCTGGGCCTGTATTCTGCTCACCCAACTGGCGCTGGATGGCGTATCGCGCAGCCGTGACGATCAGGCCCAGCCGCTGGTACTGGTGGCCGGCCCGGCGCAGCGCCGGATCATCCGGGCCGCCAACCCCGCAGCCCGCCAGCTGGGGCTAAAGTCGGGTCAGACGTTGATTGCCGCGCAGGCGCTGACCAGCGGTTTTGCCGTGGCCGAGTATGATCAGCAGCAGATAGATCATTGGCATCGATTTCTTGCTGCCTGGGCTTACCGTTTCAGCTCCCATGTGAGTCTGGATTATCCACGCGCTCTGTTGTTGGAGGTCGAGTCCAGTCTGGGACTGTTCGGCCCCTGGCCGCGTTTCGAAGAGCGTTTGCGCACCGAGTTGACCGAGCTGGGCTTTCAGCATCGCATCGTGTTGGCGCCCAACCCGGCGGCGGCTCGGGTGTTGGCCAATGTGCATGATGGTCTGGCGGTGGATGATACCGCCTTGCCACGGGAAATCGAGCGTCTGCCCGTCAGTCGCTGTGGCTTGCCGACCGCTACCGTGTCGGCCCTGGCCCGCATGGGGTTGCGGCAGGTGAAACAGTTGCTGGTATTGCCACGGGATACCCTGGGCCGACGTTTTCCCAAGGACGTGCTGTGGCAGCTGGATATTCTGTTGGGCCATCAGCCGCTGGCGCTCGATAGCTTCCAACCGGCAGATGAATTTTCTGCCCGGATCGAATTCAATTTCGAGGTCAACAACCATCAGGCGCTGCTGTTCCCCCTGCGTCGGCTGATTGCCGATCTGCATGCCTTTCTTGCTGGCCGGGACTGCGGCGTGCAGCAATTCATGCTGGCGCTGGAGCACCGCAGCCTGGCGGCCACGCCATTGCCGGTGGGGCTGCTGACGCCGGAGCGCGATACCCAGCTGTTGTTCGATGTGGCGCGCAGCCGCCTGGAGCAGCTACAACTGCCCGCGCCGGTGTTGGCCCTGCGTTTGTCGGCGCCGAACCTGCCGGATTTCGTACCGCAGTCACAGGCACTTTTTGTCGAACGGCCGCAGCAGTCTCAGCCCTGGGAGCAACTGCGTGAACGCTTGCGTGCCCGTCTGGGTGACCAGGCTGTGTATGGGCTGGCTGCCGTGGCTGATCATCGGCCGGAATGCAGTTGGCGTGCCGATGTGGCGGGCGGCAGAGCGGGGCAGCATGATGACCGACCGCGGCCGGGATGGTTACTGGCCGAGCCGCAGCCACTCAATGACCTGGTGCCCGAGATGGTCGCTGGCCCCGAGCGCATCGAGTCGGGCTGGTGGGATGCCGGTGATCTGCGGCGGGATTACTATCTGGTGCGCACCCGGGACGGGCGCCGAGCCTGGGTCTGGCGTGCGGCTGACGGCTCGGGGCCGTTCATGCTGCAGGGCTGGTTCGCATGAGTGCGGCCTATGCCGAGTTGCATTGCCTGAGCAACTTCAGCTTTCAGCGTGGCGCCTCCAGTGCTGACGAGTTATTTGCCCGGGCGCATCAGCATGGTTATCAGGCCCTGGCAATCACGGACGAATGTACCCTGGCGGGGATCGTGCGGGCCTGGCAGGCGGCGAAGGAGCACCAGTTGCCGTTGATCGTCGGCAGTGAAATGCAGGTGGAGAACGGGCCGAAACTGGTATTGCTGGTGGAGAACCTGCAGGGTTATCAACGGTTGTGCCAGTTGATCACCCTGGCCCGGCGGCGGGCGGAAAAGGGATGTTATCGGTTGTTGCGCGACGATTTCGACGCTGATATGTCCGGGCTGTTGGCATTATGGTTGCCTGCAGAAAATGAGGACGTCAGTGCCGGCGCCTGGCTGAAAGACCGTTTCCCCGGTTGTCTGTGGCTGACCATCGAACTGCATCGGGGGCCTGATGATGCTCAGCGACTGGCCCGGTTACAGGCGCTGGCCGTCCGGCTGGATATCCCGGCGGTGGCCGCCGGGGATGCGCATATGCACGCGCGGGGCCGGCGGGCATTGCAGGACACCGTGACGTCCATCCGGCATCATTGCAGGGTGGATGAGGCCGGTCATCGGTTGTTTGCCAATGGTGAGCGGCATCTGCGCAGTCGCGGGGCACTGGCCGAAATCTACCCCGCAGAATTGTTGGCTGAAACGCTGCGGATTGCCGAGCGCTGCCAGTTCGATTTGGATCAACTGAAATATCAGTATCCTCATGAGCTGGTGCCCGACGGGCATACCCCGGCGTCCTGGTTGCGACAGCTGACCGAGGAAGGCATCGCCTGGCGCTGGCCCGCCGGTATTTCCGCCAAACTGCGCGGGCAGATCGAGACAGAACTGACGCTGATTTGCGACCTGGAATATGAAAGCTATTTCCTGACCGTGCATGACATCGTCCGCTTCGCCCGCAGCCAGCATATCCTCTGCCAGGGACGCGGCTCGGCGGCCAACTCGGCGGTGTGCTTTGCCCTGGGTATCACCGAGATCGACCCGGTGCACAGCAATCTGCTGTTCGAGCGCTTTCTGTCCCGCGAGCGCAACGAGCCGCCGGATATCGATGTGGACTTCGAGCACGAGCGACGCGAGGAAGTCATCCAGTATGTATTCCGCCGCTATGGTCGTCGTCGGGCCGCACTGACCGCGGTGGTCAGCAGCTACCATGCCGCCGGCGCCGTGCGGGATGTGGGCAAGGCACTGGGTCTGCCGGCGGAGCAGGTCGATACCCTGGCCCGTTGTTGCGGACGCTGGAGCGATCATATTCCCACGCCGGAGCGGTTGCGCGAGGCCGGTTTCGATCCGGACAGTCCGGTACTGCATCGGGTGCTGATCCTCAGTGGGCAGTTAATCGGCTTTCCCCGGCATCTGTCTCAACATCCAGGCGGCTTCGTCATCTCCGAGCAACCGCTGGATACCCTGGTACCGGTGGAAAACGCTGCCATGGACGGGCGGACCATCATCCAGTGGGACAAGGATGACCTGGATGCGGTCGGCCTGCTCAAGGTGGATATTCTGGCGCTCGGCATGTTGACCGCACTGCGCCGGTGCTTCGATCTGGTTCGCCATTACCGGGGCCGTGAGTTGTCCCTGGCAACCATTCCGGCGGATGACGACCCTACCTACGACATGATTGGCCGGGCCGACACCATCGGTGTGTTCCAGATCGAATCACGGGCGCAGATGAGTATGCTGCCGCGGCTCAAGCCGCGCACATTCTATGATCTGGTGATCGAGGTGGCGATCGTGCGACCGGGCCCGATCCAGGGCGATATGGTGCATCCGTATCTGCAGCGGCGTAAGGACAAGACCTTGGTGAGCTATCCTTCTCCCGCCCTGAAAAAGGTCCTCGAGCGCACCCTCGGCGTGCCCCTGTTCCAGGAGCAGGTCATGGAGATCGCCATAGTCGCCGCCGGCTACAGCGCTGGCGAAGCGGATCAGCTGCGCCGCTCCATGGCCGCCTGGAAACGTCGCGGCGGCCTTGAACCGCACCGGGAAAAGCTCACCAAAGGTATGCTCGAGCGCGGCTATGACATCGAATTTGCCGAGCGCATCTTCGAGCAGATCAAGGGCTTTGGCGACTACGGCTTCCCGGAATCCCATTCGGCCAGTTTCGCCCTGTTGACCTATGCCAGCAGTTGGCTCAAATGCCATGAACCGGCGGCCTTCGCCTGCGCCCTGATCAACAGCTGGCCGATGGGTTTCTACAGTCCCGACCAGTTGCTGCAGGATGCGCGGCGGCATGGAATCGAGACCTTTCCGGTGGATGTGCGTTACAGCGACTGGGATTGCTCGCTGGAGCCCGGCCGGGATGGCGAACTGGGCATTCGTCTGGGCTTTCGGATGGTGCGCGGCTTCCATGTCGAGGATGCGCGGCGTATCGAGCAGGCCCGCCAGCAGCAACCCTTTACCGATGTCACCGACCTGAGCCGGCGGGCCGGGTTGCAGGCCCGGGCCCGGGATCTGCTGGCGGACGCCGGAGCGTTGCGGGGGTTGGCAGGTAATCGGCACCGGGCGCGCTGGGCCGTGGCTGGCATCGAACCCCAGCTGCCGCTGTTTGCTGGGCAGCCGGCAATCAGGGAAGCCGCAGTAACCTTACCCCTGCCATCGGAAGCCGAAGAGATGCAGGCCGACTATGCACTGGTCGGCACCACCATGGGACGCCATCCCATGGCTATCTTGCGACCGCAACTACGCCAGCGACGCTGCCGGGATTCGAACGAGTTGCGTAGCCTGGAGCACGGCCGCCCGGTGACGGTCGCCGGGTTGGTGACCGGTCGCCAGCGCCCCGGCACTGCCAGCGGGGTGACCTTCGTCACCCTGGAAGACGAGCATGGCATGGTCAATGTCGTGGTCTGGCGTGCGCTGGCCGAGCGCCAACGCAAGGAGCTGGTGCACTCCAGCATGTTGCAGGTCTATGGCCGGTTGGAAACCAAGGAGGGCGTGCGTCATCTGATTGCCTCCCGGCTGGTTGACCTGACAGACATGCTCAACGGCCTGGCGACCCGCAGCCGGGATTTTCACTGATGCGTCAGTTGCTGGCGTACTGCAGGTTGCCGGACGTATCACGCACCCGGAAGCGTCCGGATTCTCCGTCTCGCTCGATATGTGCCACGGCCATCTGCGCGTCGTGAGTGAAAACCAGTCGGCCGTTCGTGGCAACCATGTCATTGAGCAGCGCTTCCTTTTCCCCGATCAGGATCTCGGGAAAACGGTCATATCCCATGGTGATCGGCAGGTGCACCCAGGGCGCGCCGGGAATCAGATCGCCGGGAAACACCACCGGGCCGTCGGGCATATCGAATTCGGGCAGCATCAGCCCCGGGGTATGTCCGTCGCTGAAGCGGAACCGCCAGCCCGGCCCCAGCGTGGCGGAGCCAGCACCGTCCTGGATCAGCTCCAGCCGGCCGCTGGCTTCGAGCAGCCCGAGCAGCTCGGGAATGAAGGACGCACGATCCCGCGGGTGCGGTCGGCGGGCTCGCGCCCAATGGCGCTGGCCGGTAATGAAGGTGGCCTTGGGAAACAACAATTGGGGTGGCTGATCGGCCTGCCAGGGACTCAGCAGGCCACCGGCGTGATCGAAATGCAGATGCGTCAACACCACCACATCAATGTCCGCATGACTCAATCCGATCTCGGCCAGATTGTCGAGCAGCACATGATGATCCTCGACCACGCCGTAGCGCTCTTTCATCTGCGGCGAGAAAAAGGCACCGATACCCGTCTCGATAAGAATATTGCGATCGTTTTCCTGCACCAGCAGGGCACGACAGCTCAGGGCGATGCGGTTGTGCTCATCGGTCTCGACCCAGCGTGACCAGAGGGCCTTGGGGGCGTTACCGAACATGGCCCCGCCATCCAAGCGCTGGCTGTTGCCTTCAAGGGTGGTGAAAGTACGCATAGCTATTCTCCAGCCGCCGCCGGCCCGGGCCGGCAGCGGTAATCAATTACCGCGTGAAAGTATTCTCGATCGACGCATGGAATGACTGCCAGGTGAATCTGCGGAGTGGCAGTTCGGTAGTGTTACTCATCTGGGCTGCTCCTGTTCCGCTTCCGGCTGATCGAGGTCACTCGGGCTGCGGAACTTCAACAGGTGGGTACGCTCGATCAGGATATACAGCGCGGCGCCGGCGGCCAGCCCCCAGCCTGCGCCATACACCGCCAGTACCACGCCCATGGTGCCGGCAATGCCGCGCTCGGTATTATTGTTGAGCTGCTCGAAACCGACCATCAGGCAGATATAGCCGGTGAGGATCAGTGTCAGCGACAGGGCAATCGGCAGGACCGGCTGGAAGAAGCTCACCAGCGGCAGCAGAAACAGCGCCAGAAAGCCGGTAATCCAGAAGGTGCCGGCACCGCTGTAGATCGACTCCATGGCATGACGCCCATATTTGTAGCGTTCCGCCATGGTGGCAGCAACGGCCGTCCACAAGGGGCCGGCCAAACCGGGAGAGGGCGCGAAAAAGGCATGCATCGCATTGCGGACGGCGGTCACCAGATGCACCCGGTCAATGTTGTTCTCGATCACTTCGTCGGTGCGCAGCTCGTCAGCGCGCTGCATCAGAGACTGGCCAACAATGATGTCGCCAAAGGCAATGATGTAGGCAATGACCGCTGTGGGTATGGCCAGCATGAACACCTTGGCATCCGGGAAGCCAAGGGTGAATGGCAGGTAGTTCCACATCTCGGCGAATGCGGGGGCGGTGATGCCGAAGCGGACATCGGGCATCTCATATTCGCCAGCGATGATACCCACGAAGATGGCCACGAGCATGCCGGGTACCATGCCGTAGTTGACCACTTTGCGCGCAAATGGAACCCGCTCGGTCAACCCCTTGAAGGACACTGAGAACATCAAGTAAAGACAGACCAGACTGCCGATTACCAGAGAGAGTGGTGTGGCAGCCAGCCGTCCACCGGTCTCGATTTCACCAATCAGTGCGGCAATACCGGCGCCAATGATGATGCCGCCCTTCATCGAGTTCGGAATCAGCCGGACCAGTACACTACCGAGGCGGGTGATACCCAGGAACAGGAAGATGACAAACACCAGAAACTGCAAGGCGAACAATGCCTGAATGGCTTCCGGACCGGGTTCGAAGTCTCCGAGGAACAGCAGAACCACGGGAATGCCGGGTGTAATCCAGCCGGGTACAAAAGGCACACCGAGTAGCGCCGGCAGCATGAAACCGACACCACAGACCACCACATAGGCCAGCGCTACATCATAGGGCAGGCCGAGATAGGTCTGCAGTAGCGGGATCATGCCGAGGCTGACCACAAACATGATCAGGGCCTGGAGCATTTCGGCCATTTCCCAGCGGTAATGGATGAAGGGCAGGCGAATCTTGAAAGGGCCGCAAGGCCAGAAGGGTTGTTCGGCACCATCGGTGCGTTTGTAGACTTGCATGCAGTACTCCTGTGCCCAACGGAATGCGCAGGCCCCTTGGCCTGACCATCGGTCGGCTTATTGTTGTTGTGAAACAGAGTCTTGGCTGCCAGACGCCCCGAGGCGGTAGTCGCGGGACGCCTGGCGAGTTACGGCAGAGCTCGCATCAGACTGCCTTGGCCCAGTCGCGCAGAACGTATTTCTGGATCTTGCCAGTGGAGGTTTTCGGCAGCTCGGTAAAGACCACGTTCTTCGGTATCTTGAACGCGGCCAGATGATCCCGGCAGAAATGGATGATGTCCGCTTCGCTGGCCTGATGCCCGGCTTTCAAGGTGACAAAGGCGCAGGGTGTTTCACCCCACTTCTCGTCGGGCCTGGCCACCACTGCCGCTTCCAGGATATCGGGATGGCGGTAGAGCGTACCTTCCACCTCGATGGTGGAGATGTTTTCGCCACCGGAGATAATGATGTCCTTGAGCCGGTCCTTGACCTCGAGATAGCCATCGGCATGCCATACGCCCAGGTCGCCGGTGTGAAACCAGCCGCCTTCGAAGGCCTCAGCGGTCGCTGAGGGGTTCTTCAAATAACCTTTCATGACGGTGTTGCCGCGCATGAAGATCTCACCAATGGTTTCGCCATCGCGGGGCACCGGCTGCAGGGTCTGTGGATCAGCGACCATGACCCCTTCCAGAGTCGGGTAACGCACACCCTGGCGGGCCTTGATACGGGCGCGTTCGTCCAGTGGCAATTCATCCCAATGACCATGCCAGGCGCACACGGTGACCGGGCCGTAGGTCTCGGTCAGCCCGTATACATGGGTGACCTTGATGCCCATTTCTTCCACCGCACCAATCACCTTGGCGGGCGGCGCCGCACCGGCAACCATGGTATGTACCGGGTGGTCGATGGCAGCTTTGGCTTCCGGCGGCATGTTCACCAGGGCATTGAGCACGATGGGCGCACCGCACATATGGGTGACCTGCTCATCATGGATCAGGTTGAGAATCTTCTGCGGATCGACCCGGCGCAGGAATACATGCACACCGGCCATGGCGGTGACTGTCCAGGGGTAGCACCAGCCATTGCAGTGGAACATGGGTAGCGTCCACAGGTAGACCGGATGCTGACCCATGTTCCAGGTCATCTGGTTGCCCATGGCATTGAGGAAGGCGCCGCGGTGATGGTACACCACTCCCTTGGGGTTGCCGGTGGTCCCCGAGGTGTAGTTGAGACTGATCGCATCCCACTCATCATCCGGCCCCTGCCAGACGAACTCGGGATCGCCTTCGGCAAGGAATGCCTCGTAATCCAGGACGCTATTGGCTTGTCCCTCGCCGTACTCCGGGTCGTTTACATCGATCACCAGCGGTGGGTGATCAAGCATGCCGATAGCGGCGTGCACGATATCGAAGAACTCGCGATCGGCGATCAGTACCTTGGCTTCACCGTGCTGCAGCATGAAGGCGATGGCCTCGGCATCCAGGCGTACGTTCAGAGTATTGAGCACCGCCCCGATCATCGGGACACCGAAATGCGCTTCGAGCATTTCCGGAATATTCGGCAGCATGACCGCTACCGTGTCGCCCTTGCCGATGCCTCGGCCCTGCAGCGCCGATCCCAGACGACGGCAACGGTCATAGGTCTGGGCCCAGGTGCGCCGAACGGCACCATGTACCACGGCAGGGTAGTGAGGATAGACGTTGGCAGCGCGTTCGATGAAACCGAGGGGCGACAAGGCGGTATGGTTGACCGCACCAGCGGACAGGCCTTCCTGATATATGGACATGGATCGTATCCTTGGCATTTGTTAGCTCTTGTTGATAACGGCCATTCGAGAATGCCGTATATTTATGGGGTAGTTTATATCCCAGCTGGAATTGTTATGGAAGTATTACCAAGGTCTATAGGTATAATTACTATAAGGTGATCTGGTGCCTGATAAAATCATGTCGGATCAGGGGCATGCCTCCCTGCTGCAGGCTGCTGATCCGCAACCGACGTGCTTGTTCGATGTCAGCGGCAGGATGTGCGGTTGGAACCCGGCCATGCACGATCTGCTCGCTGCGGGTAATGCGCCGGATATTCTGTTGCCCCACAACCATGCGCAGCTGATAACGGCAGCGCTCGGCCAGCAGCGGGCTATCAGTGAGGTGCCCGTGCAAACGCCCGGTCAGCGACATCTGTTGTGGACCTTCATTCCGGTGGCCAGCGACCGGATACTGGCCCGTGCCCGAGACGCTACCGAGGCGTTGAACAATGAGCAGCAGGCAGTGGTCGCTCGGCGTCTGTACCGGTTGATCATCGAGAACACCACGGATCTGATTTCCCGGCATACGCCTGAAGGCACGTTTCTGGATGCGTCCCCTGCGGCCTGGGCACTGCTTGGCCGATGGCCGGAGCAATTGCGTGGTACGCAGATCCACGATCTGTTCCATCCTCAGGAGCGGGACGAGATCAGGCAGCGCTATGACAGCGCGCTTGAGCAGGACGGCTATCTGACCATCAGTTACCGGATCCGCCACCGCGACGGCCACTATCTGTGGTTTGAAACCGCCAGCCGGGCAATACGGGAGACCTATACCGGCAAGGTGGTGGAGGTTGTCAGTGTGTCGCGGGATATTACCGAACGTATTCGCAGTGAAGAGCACAGCCGCCGTCTGCAGGATGAGCTGGCACATGCCACGCGATTGGCGACGCTCGGTGAGCTGGCCTCCGGTATCGCCCATGAAATCAACCAGCCGCTGGCCGCCATCGTCAATTACGCCGCCGCCAGTCAACGCTATCTGGCGGCGCTGGAGCCGGGTGGCGAGCCGGGCCGGCGTCTGGCCCAGGGACTTGAGCGTATTGCCAGTCATGCCCAGCATGCGGCAGAGGTGATCAAGCGCATGCGTGCCTTCCTGCGCAAAGGGCCGCGCCGCGGTCAGCGCATCAGCCCCGCACTGCTGGCGCAGGATGCAGTGCGCCTGTGTGCCTGGGAGGCGCAGCAACAGCAGGTGGAAATCATCCAGCAGATCGACGAAGCTCTGCCGGATGTCCATGTCGATCCCATTCTGTTGCAGCAGGTACTGCTCAACCTGCTACGCAATGCCATCGAGGCTAACCGGGACAAGTACCCGGATACGCCATCACAGGTTTACCTGCGGCTGAGTACAGACGAACGCCGAGTGGATCTGCAGGTTATCGATCAGGGGCCAGGTGCCAGTGATGAACAGTTGAACAGCATGTTCACGCCGTTCTATACCAGCAAGCCCGACGGCTTGGGGCTGGGATTATCCATGAGCCAGAGCATCGTCGAGAGCTTCGGTGGTGGATTGGAGGCGCTGCGCGATGAGCGGGGTGGGTTGTGCCTGCATAGCTGGCTGCCAGCGCTGCAGGACGTAGGCTTTATACAAGAATAATGATCAGGAGAAGCGATATGGAGCTGGATCGGCAGCAGCGAGTGTACGTGGTGGATGACGATCAGGGGATGTTGGACTCCACGGTGTGGCTGCTCGAGTCGGTCGGATTGCAAGCGTTGCCCTTCACCAGTGGCCAGGCATTTCTTGATCATTGCCTAGAAGAGCTGCCGGCCTGTGTGCTGCTGGATATACGCATGCCCGGCATGGGCGGGCTGGCAGTACAGGACGCGCTGCGCGAGCGAGGCAGCAAGCTGCCGGTGATTTTCGTCAGCGCCCATGCCGATGTGCCCATTGTGGTGCGGGCTTTTCGCGGTGGGGCAGTGGATTTCATCGAGAAGCCCTATAACGAGCAGTTACTGCTCGACAGCGTCCAGCGTGCGCTGCGGCTGTACCAGGCACCGGTGGTCGATCAGAGGCAGGGTGATCCGGTGCGTGAACGTATGCAACAGCTCACCGCCCGGGAGCGCGACGTACTGCTGCCGCTGGTGCAGGGCTACAGCAACCGGGAGATTGCCGAGCAATTGGGCATCAGCGTCAAGACCGTGGACCTGTACCGCTCACGGGTGATGAAGCGGATGCAGGCCACGAGCCTGCCGGCGCTGGTAGGTATGGCGATCGGCGTGGGGCTGATCGAGCCGTTCAAACTACAGGCGAGATGAGGCTAGGTTAGAGCCAGTGGCCTGGATTCATGGCGTGACAGCTCAGGGTATGACAGGGAATGCCAGCCGGCTGGTTGGCATGAGCCACATTGGTGCGGTGCACGGCAATGATGGACAGCACGGTCAGCAGAGCAATGAAAAAGGCGACGATGGTAACGGCATTGACATAATGTTTATGCATGACATCAGGTTCCTGCTTTATTTTTTGTTGTTTTTGTCTTGCGCTGGCTGAGTGTATCAGCTGCGCACTTTATTGTTAGTCGAGACTCCGTTAATAAACGATCCGGGCGGTATTTTTTTATTGGCGGCCGGGCGTGGGGCCCGGCCGTTTCCATCCTTACAATGCGTAGTTCTTCAACTCCCGGGCAATTAACAGCCGCTGGATCTCACTTGTACCTTCGTAGATCTGGGTAATCCGCGCGTCACGATACAG
>DXBL01000078.1 GCA_019116555.1 Candidatus Pseudomonas excrementavium | reverse complement strand
ACCAATTTCACCTACATGCTCAACTCGGAGAACAAGGAAACCGGCGAACCACTGTCGATCATCCCCGAATACACGGTCAACTCGACCCTCGACTGGCAGATCAACCAGCCCTGGTCGGCGCAGGCCACCGTCACCTGGTACGGCAGGCAGGAGCCGGGCAAGTATGGCTACCAGGGCAATGTGCTGAGCGGCGACGCGCGCCGCTCGATCTCGCCCTACAGCCTGGTCGGCCTGAGCAGCCGCTACGCCTTCACCGACAACCTCAGCGTCAGTGCCGGCGTCAGCAACCTGTTCGACAAGCGCCTGTATCGTGAAGGCAATGCCAATATTGCCGGGGCCTACACCTACAATGAGCCGGGTCGCACGCTCTATACCAGCATCAGCACTTCCTTCTGAAGAGCACCGGGTCAGGCCTTGCCTGACCCGGGCATCTGCGTCAAACAAGCATTACACTGTCCCGCAAGGCCTTTGCGGAACGTTGCCATGCAAGTTGAACTGATCGAGATACGCGACCACCTGAGTCGCTTCGCCCCCTTCGATGAATTGCCCGAGGAGACGCTGGATGAGACCGCCAGCCAGGTGCAGGTGCGCTATTACAAGGCCGGCACGCTGATTCTGGAGGCTGGCCAGGATATCACCGACCTGTGTTACATCCGCAGTGGCGCGGTGGAGATACTCCGGCGCACTGGGGAGCTGTTCAATCGGCTGGGCGAAGGGGACATCTTTGGTCAGGCCAGCCTGCGCCGCAGCAGTCGAGTGCGTTTCCCGGCGCGGGCGTTGGAAGACACTTTGATCTACTTCATCCCGGGGGCCGTATTCAGCCAGTTGAACGAGAGTTTCGACAGCTTCGCCGACTTCGTCGATACCGAAGGCTCAGGTCGGCTGCGGTCCGCAATCGAACCTCAAGGCCGCGCCAACGAGTTGATAAAGGTCCGGGTCAACAAGCTGATCAGCCGGCCACCGGTGATGCTGGATGCTCAATCGAGCGTGCATCAGGCGGCTACCGTGATGACCGACAACAGTGTATCGGCCCTGCTGATTACCGAGCCGATGCCGGAAGCTCCGCAGCAGCAACGGGTGGTCGGCATCATCACCGATCGTGACTTCCGCACGCGCGTGGTGTCCGAGGCGCTGCCGCCGGAGACGCCGCTGCAGCACATCATGTCCGCCGACCCGGTTACCCTGCAATCCAGCGATTCGGTGTTCGATGCCATCCTGTGCATGCTGCGACACAATATCCACCACCTGCCGATCCTCAACCGACGCCGTCCGGTGGGTTTGATCAACCTGGCTGACGTGATCCGCTACCAGTCCCAGAGCAGCCTGTATCTGGTCAACGACATCTTCAATCGCCAGTCCATCGCCGAGCTGCAAGGACTGCTGCCGGATGTACGCGCCACCTTCGTGCGCATGGTCGAAGACGAGGCCAGCGCACATATGATCGGCAGCGCCATGTCCAGTATCGGCCGCAGCTTCATCCAGCGGCTGGTGGATCTGGCCGAGGCCCAACTGGGTCCGCCGCCGATCACCTACTGTTTCATGGTCATGGGCTCGATGGCCCGGGATGAGCAACTGATAGTGACGGACCAGGACAATGCCCTGGTGCTCGATGACCGCTTTGACCCGGCCACCCACGACGATTATTTCCTGCGGCTGGCGACCTTCGTCAGCGATGGCCTGGCCGCCTGCGGCTACACCTACTGTAAGGGTGACATCATGGCGACCAACCGGCGCTGGCGACAGCCACTCTCGGTATGGAAAAACTATTTCAGCGACTGGATCGAGCGCCCCAACCCCCAGACCCTGCTCAACAGCAATATCTTTTTCGATCTGGAGGCGGTCAGTGGCCAGGCCGATTTCGTCGAACAGCTGCGCGAACTGATCGCCACCAAGGCCAGCGGCAATCAGCGCTTTCTCGCCCTGCTGGCGCGCAACTCGCTGAACCGCACCCCACCGCTGGGCTTCTTCCGCACTTTCGTCATGGAGCAGGATGGCCGGCAGAAGAACATCATCAACATCAAGGGCCGCGGTACCGCCCCATTGACCGACCTGATCCGGGTACACGCGCTGGCCTGCGGCTCCACCGCCCAGAGTTCGGTCGACCGGCTGGACGATATCGCCAAGACCCGGCTGATGCCCCCCGAATCGGTAGATCGGCTGCGCTATGCCCTGGAGTTCCTGTCGCTGGCGCGTATTCGGCACCAGGCATTGGATATCCAGGAAGAACGGGAGCCGGATAACTACATCGAACCGGAGAACGTCTCCGCAGCCGAGCGACATGGTTTGAAGGATGCCTTCCAGATACTCAGCAACGCGCAGAAATTCCTGCGCTATCGCTATCCCTACACCCCAGGTGACAGCAAGCCATGAAACCGCCCGCAGCCCAGCGCGCCAGTGACTGGCCGACGTATCTGGCCAGCATGGCCGCCAGTACCCGGCAACCGGCTCTGCAGCGCTTCTATCAGGCCGCCTGGCCGGCAGCAGATACGCCCCTGAGCGAGGTTGAGTTCGTTGCCCTGGATATCGAGACCACCGGCCTCAACCCCAAGCGCCACTCGATCCTGAGCATCGGCACCATTCCGTTCACGCTCGACCGTATCCGCAGCGATCAGGCCTGGCAACAACTGGTGCGGCCACAGGGCGATCTGATTCCGGAGTCGGTGGTCTTCCATCGCATCACCCACTCGGACATTCAGCAGGCGCCGCGCTTTGCCGACATCATGGACCGGCTGGTGGACCAACTGGCCGGCAAGGTAGCGGTGGTGCACTACCGCAATATCGAGCGCAGCTTCATCGATCAGGCGGTACGCCAGGCGTTCGGGGAAAGCCTGTTGTTCCCCATGGTCGATACCATGCAGATCGAGGCCGACCTGCATCCGCAGCGCCAGCCCGGCTGGCTACTGCGATTGCTCGGCAGAAAGCCGCTTTCCATTCGCCTGGCTGACAGCCGCACCCGCTACCACCTGCCGCTGTATCAGGCGCACCACGCCCTGACCGATGCCCTGGGCACCGCCGAACTGCTGCAGGCGCAGGTGGCGACCCATTTCTCGCCTCGGCAGCAGCTGGGCGATCTGTGGTGCTGAGCCGCTAGCGCGGCTCGCTCATCAACCCTTTTACCACCGCCACACACCCGACCAGCAATACCAGGGTGAACGGCAGACCAGTGGATACCGCCATCGCCTGCAGGGCCACCAGACCACCGCCGATCAGCAGCGCGATGGCCAGTACGCCTTCGATCACCGCCCAGAATATCCGCTGCGATACCGGCGCATTGATCTTGCCGCCGGCGGTGATGGCATCGATCACCAGCGAGCCGGAGTCCGAGGAGGTGATGAAAAACATGATGACCAGAACGATACCGAAGAACGAGGTAATGGCCGACAGCGGCAACTCGCCCAGCATGGTGAATAATTGCAGCTCCAGCGCCGCCTCCTGCACGCCGGTGAAGTTATCGGTCAGCACCTGGTCGATGGCCACGCCACCGAAGGAGGTCATCCACAAAACCGAGACCAGTGACGGCACCAGCAGCACCGCAATCAGAAACTCCCGCACACTGCGACCGCGGCTGACCCGGGCGATAAACATGCCGACGAAGGGTGACCAGCTGATCCACCAGGCCCAGTAGAACCCCGTCCAGCCCTGGCTGAAATTCGCATCATCACGGCCTATCGGGTTGGACAGAGCCGGCAGGTAACTGACATAGGCGCCCAGGTTCTCGAAAAAACCCTTGAGGATGTCCAGCGTGGGCCCAAAGACGATGACAAAGAACAACAGCAGCACCGCCAGCAGCAGGTTGATCTTGGACAATTGCTGCACGCCCTTATCCACGCCGGCCACCACCGACCACAGCGCCACCACGGTAATGGCGATGATCAACAGCACCATGGTCAGGTTGCCGGTCGGAATGCCAAATAGATGCTCCATTCCCGCGCTGGCCTGCTGCGCGCCCAGGCCCAGCGAGGTGACCAGGCCGAACATGGTGGCGAATACCGCGAGAATATCGATCACGTGTCCCGGCCAGCCCCAGATGCGCTCACCCAGCAGCGGATAGAAGATCGAACGCACACTCAGCGGCAGGCCCTTGTTGAATGAAAAGATCGCCAGCGACAGCGCAACGATGGCGTAGATAGCCCAGGGGTGCAGGCCCCAGTGGAAGATGG
>DXBL01000077.1 GCA_019116555.1 Candidatus Pseudomonas excrementavium | reverse complement strand
GTGTAGGCTTCCGGCAGCAGACGGCTGTCGTCGTGGCTCAGTACCGGCAGTACCGGGCGCTGGTCGCCGTAGCTCAGTACGGTCTTGGAGAAACGCGCCTTGACCGCGGCACCTGCGTGGGCCATATCACGTTCAACATCACCATTGTTGTCGATCTTGAAGAAGTCGATACCGCCGGCGCCAGCACGGCCATTGCCGCTATCCAGACGCAGTCCATACATACCAAAGGCATCCACACCAAAACCCACTGCGCCCTGGGTAAAGCCGGAGTTGAAGGTCAATACCGCGCCCTGGCCCCACTCGACTTTGTCTTGTGCGCCGTGCTTGTAGTCACGGTTCATATAGGCATTGCGCAAAAACAGATCAAGACTGCTGTCTTCGACAAAACCATTGGAATCCGCCTGGCTGGCAGCCAGTACGGGAGCGGAGGTCATCAGGGCCAATGCAATGGCGCTCAGTTTGTATTTAGTCATTTTCAGGAAGCCATGGATGCTGTTGTATTTAGTGTTGGACCCCATCAACGGCTGGTGACAGCTGTAACGGGATGGTCACGCATTATCCATATTCTGAAACGTTTTCCTAGCGCGACGAAAAGCCACCTTCATGACAAGTTGAGGCGTTGGGGCGAACTGTCCGGTTGCCTTCAATACCCAGCCGGCAACAACGGCAACCACAGCGCCAATGCCACCAGCGTGGCCAGCAACACCGGCGGCGTGATCAGCAGACCGATCTTCATGTACTGGCCCCAGCCGATCCGGTAGCCTTTGCCCGCCAGCACATGCAGCCACAGCAGCGTCGCCAGACTGCCGATGGGGGTGAATTTCGGACCCAGGTCGTTGCCGATGACGTTGGCGTAGACCATCAGCTCCCGGGTGGCTGCCGGTACCTGAGCCTGGTCGATGGCCAACGCACCAATGAGGGTCGAAGGCATGTTGTTCATTACCGATGCAACCAGTGCCGAGAGAAAGCCGGTGCCGATGGTCGCGGTGAACTCGCCCTGTTGTGCCAGCCATTCCAGTGCCCGGGCCCCGTAGCTCGTCAGCCCGGCATTGCCCAGTCCGTAGACCACCAGATACATGCCGATCGAAAACAGCACGATCTGCCAGGGCGCACCCCGCAAGGCGGCTGTTACCGGCACCACCGCGCCGCGCCCCAGCTGCCACCAGCGCCCGGCGATAGCCATCAACAGCAGCGCCGCGGTGCCGGTAACCAGGGAGATGGGTACCCCCAGCGGCGCGGTGATGAAGTACGCCAGCAACAGCAGCGCCAATAGCGGGAAGGCAGCGCGGAACACCAGCAGGTCCCTGATCGCCGAGCGGGGCGGGTCGAGTTCTGACAGTGAATAGCGCGGTGGAATGCGCCGGCCGAAGGCGATCCAGAGCACCATCAGGGTCGCCGCCAGGGAGACCAGGTTGACCGGCACCATGACCGCGGCATAACGGTCGAAGCCGATCTCGAAATAGTTGGCGCTGACGATGTTCACCAGGTTGGAGATAACCAGCGGCAGACTGGTGGTATCGGCGACGAAGCCGGTGGCAATGATGAACGCCAGCGCCGCCGGGGGTGAGAAATTCAGCCGCAGCAGGATAGCTACCACGATGGGAGTCAGCAGCAGCGCCGCGCCATCGTTGGCGAAGAACGCCGCCATGACCGCGCCCAGCACCACGATCAACGGAAACAGCAGATGCCCGCTGCCATTGCCCCAGCGGGCCACGTGCAACGCCGCCCAGGTAAAGAAGCCCGCCTCATCCAGGATCAGCGAGATGATGATCAGGGCGACAAAGGTGAAGGTCGCATCCCAGACGATATCCCACACCACGCCGAGATCCGACCAGTGCACCACCCCCGCCATGAGCGCCACCAATGCGCCGCCCAGGGCGCTCCAACCGATACCGAGCCCCTTGGGTTGCCAGATCACCAGGATCAGGGTGACGACGAAGATTGCCAATGCCAGCATCGAGTGACCTTGAGCTCAGTGGGTAGGTTGGTTGACGCGCCGTGACACCGCTTCGGCGCTCTCGACCCGTTCCGAATAGCGATCGGTGAGGTAACTGGAGCGCCCACGGATCAACCAGGTAAATTTCACCAGCTCCTCACAAACATCGACCACCCGCAGGTACAGGGGCGAAGCGCGCATGCGCCCCGCCTCATCGAACTCGGCAAAGGCCTTGGGTACCGACGATTGATTGGGGATGGTGACCATGCGCATCCAGCGCCCGAGGATACGCATCTGGTTGACGGCATTGAAACTCTGGCTGCCGCCGGAGACTTCCATCACGGCCAGGGTCTTGCCCTGGGTCGGCCGAATACCACCCAGCGCCAAGGGAATCCAGTCGATCTGCGTCTTCATTATCCCGGTCATCGCCCCATGACGCTCCGGACTGACCCAGAGCATGCCTTCGGACCACTCCGCCAACTGGCGCAACTCCTGCACCTTGGGATGGTCCGCCTCGGCATCATCCGGCAGCGGCAAGCCGGATGGATTGAAGGTGCGCACCTCGCAGCCATACCAGCGCAGCAATCTTGCCGCCTCTTCCGACGCCAGACGTGAAAAGGAACGTTCACGCAGGGATCCGTACAGAACCAGGATGCGGGGCGGGTGCTGTGGCGCATCCGGACCGGCCAGAGCCCCCATATCGATCGGATGCAGCTGCTCCGGGTCGATATGGGGTAGGTCGTCTAAACTACCGATCTCACTCATTGCTCCGCTCCCAGATACTGGATGATCTCGCCGTCTTCCTTGGTGAAGGTCGCTACCGGATTGTCCAGCAGCTCCAGTACCCGCTCCGAAGGACGGCATAGCCGGGCACCTTTATCCGTCACCACGACAGGGCGGTTGATCAGGATCGGATGGGCGACCATCGCGTCCACCAATTGATCATCGCCAAGGGCAGGGTCATCGAGATTGAGCTCGTCGTAAGGTGTTCCCTTACGACGCAGCAATTCCCGCGGAGAGAGCGCCATCAGGGCCAGCAGTTCAACCAGACGCTCACGCGTCGGCGGGGAGTTGAGATATTCGATTACGTCCGGCGTCTCGCCGGAGGCCTCGATCATCGCCAGCGTATTGCGCGACGTTCCACAAGCGGGGTTGTGGTAGATCAGCGGTTTCATGAATTTACTCCTGACTGTTGGCGCATGTATCTGACGAGGTACTGAACGGATTGCAGACTTTCGGGTGGCCGGCGCAGCAATCACGCACCAGGAACTGAACGGTGTCATTCATATGGGCAAGGTTCGCTCGATAGATGATCGACCGGCTCTGCCGACGGGAGGAAACCCAGCCTGCCCGCTGCAATACGGCCAGATGCGCCGACATGGTGTTATGTGGCACCGACAATTGACGTGCTATCTCGCCCGCCGCAAGCCCCTCCGGCTCGTGGCGCACGAGCAGCCGAAAGGCTTCCAGGCGGGTTTCCTGAGAAAGAGCAGCGAAACTGGCAACAGCATTATTTACTTCCATGCGTCCAAACATATAGACATATTAAAAATTGTCAATGCTTTATCCTTGGCGGCAAGCCTTGCGCGCTGACGGCCGCAACGGAAAATATCCCGTAGCAATTACCTCCCGCCAGTCTCTTCCAATCGACCCACGGTCATGTCAGTTTGCATCAGGTCATGCATACTCAGGCGATGAACAACCTGTCTCCATCCGTCTTCAAAGAGGTTCCGGTTCATGTGGTACAACGGTCTGCTCGATCCCTCCGGCTGGCAGTTGCTGGCGATCATCCTGATGCTGACGCATATCACCATCGTCAGCGTGACGGTGTATCTGCACCGCTATTCGGCGCATCGCTCGCTGGAATTACACCCGGCGTTGAAACATTTCTTCCGTTTCTGGTTGTGGCTGACGACCAGCATGAACACGCGGGAGTGGACGGCCATTCACCGCAAGCACCACGCCAAATGCGAAACTCCCGAAGATCCCCACAGCCCGGTGCAGAAAGGCCTGTCGACCGTGCTGCGCAAGGGTGCGGAGCTGTACATGGAGGAGGCGAAGAACGAGGATACCCTGCGTATCTACGGCAAGAATTGCCCGGACGACTGGATCGAACGCAACCTGTACGGGCGCTTTCGCAATGCCGGTATCGTCAGCATGTTGCTGATCGATCTGGCGCTGTTCGGCGTGCTCGGCCTGACCGTCTGGGCCGTGCAGATGATGTGGATCCCGCTGCTGGCCGCCGGGGTGGTCAATGGGCTGGGCCACGCGGTGGGCTACCGTAATTTCGAGTGCAAGGATGCGGCGACCAATATCCTGCCCTGGGGTGTGCTGATCGGCGGCGAGGAGCTGCATAACAATCACCACACCTATCCCAACTCGGCCAAGCTGTCGGTGAAGAAATGGGAATTCGACATGGGCTGGATGTGGATTCGTCTGTTCAGCGCCCTGGGCCTGGCCACGGTGCGGCGCACCGCGCCGATTGCCCACCGCATCGAAGGCAAGCAGACCCTGGACATGGATACCGCCATGGCCATTCTCAACAACCGCTTCCAGATCATGGCGCAATACCGCAAGCAGGTGATCAAACCCCTGGCGCAGCAGGAGATGCAGCGGGTGGATGATTCCGTGCGGCATCTGTTCCGTCGGGCCAAACGCCTGCTCGGGCGCGAGACCAGCCTGCTCGAACCGCAACAGGAAGCGAAGATCCAGACCATTCTGGAGCAGAGCCAGTCGCTGCGAATCATCTATGAAAAGCGCCTGGCGCTGCAGCAGATCTGGACCCGCACCAGCAGCAATGGCCATGAGATGCTGCAGGCATTGAGCGATTGGTGCGCCCAGGCCGAGGCCACGGGCATCAAGGCGCTGCGCGACTTCGCGGCGCAGTTGCGCACCTACTCCCTGCAACCCATCGCCGCAGCCTGATACCCCGCCCAAACGCGAAGCGCTGGCACGCGGGCACCCACTGGTGGTGCCTGCGTCGCTGGCCAACCCCGCCGACTGAACTATACTCGGGCTGTGTGCCTCTACACCCACCCGATGTCAGAGCGGGATTCGGCAACAGGATTCCCGCTCGCGCAACCAAGAGGAACCCCGATGGCTACTGCCGACCGACTCTACCCCTGTGCCCCCCACCCTTTGCATTCCATTTTGCTCGCCGGCTCCGTCCCCCTGTTTCTGGGGGCGCTGTTGAGTGATATCGCCTACTCGTCGAGTCAGCATATCCAGTGGAGCAACTTCGCCTCCTGGCTGATCGCCGGCGCTCTGGTGTTCGCCGGCCTGGCCATCCTCTGCGGTATTATCGGGCTGTTTCGCACCGATGGTCGTCATGGCCGCGCCCTGCTGTCGCTGGCGCTGCTGGTGGTGACCTGGATTCTCGGCTTCATCAATGCGCTGATTCATGCCAAGGATGCCTGGGCGATCATGCCGACGGCCGTGATTCTTTCGGTAGTGGTGACCATATTGGCTTGTCTCGCTGCCTGGTTCGGTCTGGCCCTTGAGCGTACCGGAGGTGCCAAATGAAACATGCCAGCCTTTTTCCCGTGGTTTCGGCCTGCGCTGTCGCGGTCCTGCTGAGCGCCTGCGGTGGCAGTGAGGGGGACCAGGAACAGACCTACGGCACTATTGATCAATTACCCGAGGCGCAGCGCGGATTGCTGCCCGATATGACCATTGCCAAACCGGCCGAATGGGGCGATCAGGTACCGACGGTACCGGAGGGCTTCACCGTCACCGCCATCGCCACCGACCTGAAGATCCCGCGGCAGACACTGGTATTGCCCAATGGCGACATCCTGGTGGCTGAAGGCCGCGGCGGCAGCGCCAAGGCGCTCAAGCCCAAGGATGTGATTGCCGGTTATATCAAGGCCCAGGGCAATACCCAGGTGGAGAGCGGCAATCGCCTGACCCTGCTGCGCGACGCGGATGGAGATGGCACCTACGAGGAGCAGACGGTATTCGCCGAAGACCTCAACGCACCCTACGGGCTGGCGCTGGTGGACAACAATCTGTATGTCGCCAACCAGGATGCCCTGGTGCGCTTCGATTACGAGGAAGGCCAGACCCGGGCCAGCGGGCCGCCGGAGAAAGTCACCGACCTGCCGTCGGCGATCAACCACCACTGGACCAAGGCCATGACAGCCAGTGAGGATGGCCGCTTCCTCTATGTGGGCATCGGCTCGAACAGCAATATCACCGAACGGGGAATGGATGCCGAGGTCAACCGCGCCGAGGTCTGGCAGATCGATGCCGAGACCGGGATGCACAAACCCTACGCCACCGGACTGCGCAACCCCACGGCACTGGCCATGCAGCCGGGAACCGGCGTGCTCTGGTCGGTGGTGAACGAGCGTGACGAGCTGGGCCCCGACCTGGTGCCTGACTATCTCACCTCGGTTCAGGAAGGCGGCTTCTACGGCTGGCCCTACAGCTATTGGGGCCAGAACGTGGACCCACGCGTGAAGCCGGGAGATCCGGAGAAGGTCGCCTCGGCGATCGTGCCGGATTATGCCCTGGGTTCCCACGTGGCTGCCCTCGGCCTGGACTTTTCCGGCCCGGCAATGGGTGCCGAGTATGCCGACGGCGTGTTCATCGGTGAGCATGGCAGCTGGAACCGCAAGAATCCGGTCGGCTACAAGGTAATCTTCGTACCGTTCAGCAATGGTCAGCCGTCCGGTCCGCCGGTCGATTTCGTCTATGATTTCCGTACCGCCGACGGCCAGACCCGTGGCCGGCCGGTAGGCGTGACTGTCGATCCCGAGGGCGCGCTGATCGTGGCGGATGACCTGGCCAATACCATCTGGCGAGTGACGCCTGCCCAGTGAAGGCAGGCTTTCCGACGAACGTAGCGACCCGCGCTCCCTAACCTTTTTACGCGGGTCGCTTTCGTTAACGCCACGGTTTATCCTTGGCGTTCGATCACGATTGACGGTTGCAACGGATGCGTACCTTTTTCCTGGGAGCTGTCCTGCTGCTGGCCAGCCCGGCCCTGCTTGGCTCCACCATCTACAAGTACACCGACGAGAATGGCGTCGTCACCTACACCGACCAGCGAGTGCAGGGCGCCCAGGTATTCGTGTTCCGCGACCGGATGGTCGAGGACAATGACCGTCAGGTGTATGTCACCACGCGCAAGCATGCCGGCGGCGATACGCTGGTGGTCAACAATGACCTGTACGTGCCGGTGGAAATCGAGTTGTCTATCACCGCCGCCGAACATGTACTGGGCGCACCCGATGCCCCGGTGCGCTGGGTACTGCCGCCGCGCGGCAATATCCGGCTGCTGACCCTGGCCCCGGCTAGCACCGGCACGCCGCGCTATCAGCACAAGCTGCGCTACGCGCTGGGCGACCCCCGCGCCAAACCCAGCCCCCTGGCCTACCCACTGCCCTGGCGCGGCGGCCCGTTCCGTATGACCCAGGGCCCGGGCGGCCGCTACAGCCATACCGGTCCGAAAGGTCGCTACGCGGTCGACATCGCCATGCCGGTCGGCACCCCCATCGTCGCTGCCCGCGGTGGGCTGGTGGTCAAGACCGAGAACCAGCAGAGCGGCCGCGGCACCAATCCGGCCGGCAATTTCGTCCGGCTGCTGCATGACGACGGCACCATGGGCGTCTATCTGCACCTTAAGCAGGGATCGGTCAATGTGCGGGAGGGTCAGCGGGTGCGCGCCGGCGAGCTGCTGGCGCTGTCCGGCAATACCGGCAACAGTACCGGGCCGCACCTGCACTTCGTGGTACAGAAGAATGTCGGCCTGAGCACCGTGTCCATTCCCTTCGAGTTCGCCCAGCCGGTGGACAGCCTGCCGAATTTCGCGGTGGGTGGAGAGCGGTAAGAGGCTGGGCATCCTGCGGGTGCCATCGCCTATTCAATGCTAGCCGCCGGTCAACAAAAAACCCGCCGAAGCGGGCTTTTGTCAGTCGGGCAGATCTTACTTGATCTTGCCTTCCTTATACATCACGTGCTTGCGTACAACCGGATCGAATTTCTTGATTTCGATCTTGTCGGGAGTAGTACGCTTGTTCTTGTCGGTAGTGTAGAAATGACCAGTACCGGCAGAGGAGATCAGACGAATCAATTCACGCATGGTGCTGCTCCTTAAACTTTAATGCCGCGACCGCGGATTTCAGCCAGAACGGCGTCAATACCACGCTTGTCGATGATACGCATGCCCTTGGCGGACGTGCGCAGACGGACAAAACGCTTTTCGGATTCTACCCAGAAACGATGGTACTGCAGGTTAGGCAGAAAACGACGCTTGGTTCTGTTGTTAGCGTGGGAAACATTGTTCCCAGTCACCGGGCCTTTGCCGGTCACTTGACATACTCGAGACATGGTTAACCCTCTCCAACCACTTGCCCAACCCGAACTGGTTGGAAGTCAAAATAAGAATCTGTTGTCCAGCCGGGGCAACCCATCACGCTTCACTGTAATGTATGGATTACAGGTGCAGCCCCGAGAAGAGCGGAGCTTTATACCAAAATGCGCCACCCCAGGCAATGATTTTTCGTGCGGCTGCCTTATAAAAGCCCGCGTTCAGCGAAGGAGACCGGGTCCCCATCGCCCACCACCAGATGGTCAAGCACGCGGATGTCCACCAGCGCCAGCGACTCCTTCAACCGCCGGGTGAGCTGCAGGTCGGCCTGACTCGGTTCGGCCACACCCGACGGGTGGTTGTGGGTCAGGATCAGCGCGGCGGCATTGTGCGCCAGCGCGCGCTTGATCACCTCGCGGGGATAGACGCTGGCGCTGTCCAGGGTACCGCGAAACAGCTCTTCGAAGGCGATGACCCGGTGCTGGTTGTCCAGGTACAGACAGGCAAATACCTCATGGGGCAGCGCCATCAGCTTGCTGCGCAAGAAATTGCGCACCGCACCGGGCGAGGTCAGCGCATCGCCACGCTTGAGATCCTCGAACAGGTGCCGCCGGCCCATCTCCATGACCGCCTGCAGCTGCACGAACTTGGCCGGCCCCAGCCCGGCGTGACGGCAGAATTCCTGCTGGTCGGCCTGCAGCAGGGCTCGCAGGCTGCCGAAGCCGTGCAACAGATCGCGTGCCAGGTCCACCGCACTGCGCCCGGGCAACCCGGTGCGCAGGAAGATCGCCAGCAGTTCGGCATCGGACAGGGCGGCAGCGCCCTGCAACAGCAGTTTTTCCCGGGGACGTTCGGCCGCCGGCCAGTCGGTAATGGGCATGATGTGCTCCTTGCGTCGAGGTGGCACGTACTTCCCTATCGTGCGGCAACGCGCGGAGTATAGGCCGGTCGCGCGCCACGGGTCGAGCAACGGAAGGGAGGGGCGTGACGGGGTCGGCATATGCTATCGTTAGCGCCATTTGCCAGGCATTCTGGAGTCGATGATGCAGCGGTTGTTGAACAAGCAGGTGGTACTGGGGATCAGCGGCGGAATTGCTGCCTATAAAAGCGCCGAGCTGGTGCGCCGGCTGAAGGACGCCGGTGCCGATGTACGGGTGGTGATGACCAGCGCCGCCCACGAGTTCATCACCCCCCTGACCCTGCAGGCGCTGTCTGGCAACCCGGTACATGGCGACCTGCTGGACCCTGCAGCCGAAGCGGCCATGGGGCATATCGAGCTGGCGCGCTGGGCGGATCTGGTGCTGATCGCGCCGGCCACCGCCGATCTTATGGCACGACTGGCCAATGGCCGCGGCGACGACCTGCTGACCACCCTGGTGCTGGCCACCGATGCGCCGATCGCCCTGGCGCCGGCCATGAACCAGGCCATGTGGCGCGACCCGGCCACCCAGGCCAACCTGCAGACCCTGCTGCAGCGTGACATCAAGGTATATGGCCCTGCCGCCGGCGAGCAGGCCTGCGGCGATATCGGCCCCGGCCGCATGCTCGAGCCCACCGAGATCGCCGCCCGCTGCGCCGAGTGCTTCGAGCGCGGGCTGCTGACCGGCCGCCATGTTCTGATCAATGCCGGCCCGACCCGCGAGGCGATCGACCCGGTCCGTTACCTGTCCAATCACAGCTCCGGCAAGATGGGCTTTGCCCTGGCCGAGGCAGCCGCCGAGGCCGGTGCCCGGGTTACTCTGGTGGCCGGCCCGGTCAACCTGCCAACCCCGCCCCGGGTCGACCGGGTGGATGTGACCAGCGCCGCCGAGATGCTGGCCGCCTGTGAAGCCGCCCTGCCCGCCGACCTGTTCATTGCCTCGGCGGCGGTGGCGGATTACCGGCCGGCCTGCTGCGCTCCAGGCAAACTGAAGAAAGAGACCGACAGCGACGCCGGCCTGA
>DXBL01000076.1 GCA_019116555.1 Candidatus Pseudomonas excrementavium | reverse complement strand
GGCTGGATCGGCAAAACGCTCGGCAGCTGCGGCAGGTTGCTGTTGTTCAAGTAGCTGCATGGCTTGCTGGTCGGGGCGTTGCCACAGATCCGCCCAGCTCAGGGCCTGAGCCGGCGGGGGTAGCCAGGCGGCAATCAGCAACACGCCGAGCCAGCCGCGCCGCGCCCCCAGCGCTGCCAGCGGCAATAACAGCAGGACCAGCCAGTGGCCCTGATCCAGCGGCAGGCGCCGGTCGCTCGAATCGGTACTGGGGATGGCGTGCCGGGATTGCAGCAGGTAGTCCAGGTCCCGATTGCCGACGGTGATGCCGTGGTAGCGGCTGCCATGCTGGCGAGCTACGGCCGCCAGCTGCTGGCCGTTGAGCCGGGGCAGGAGAATGCGTCCTTCGCTGTCACGCATGAAGCCACCCTCTGGCAGGGGCACCGGGGCACCGGCTGCGGTGCCGACACCCAGAATGGCCAGCTGCGCCCCGAGCTCCTGGGCATGGCCGGCCAGCACCTCCCGCTCCGCGCTATCCAGGCCGCTGGTCAGCAGCAATACCCGTGAAGTGCTCTGTGGCTGGCCGGCGAGCATCTGCCGGGCCAGCACCAACGCCTGGTCCAGATTCTGCCCATCCACTGGCATGATATCCGGCTCCAGCGCCGTCAGCAGGCTGCGCAGGGTATTGCGATCCCGGCTCAGCGGCGTCACCCGGTGGGCGCTACCGGCGAAGGCGACCAGGGCCAGCTGGCTGTCGGGATAATCCTGCATCAGGGTGCGGATCTTGTGCTTGGCACGCTGCAGGCGATCAGGCGCCAGGTCGTCGGACAGCATATTGCGTGAGACATCGAGCACCATGACCACAGCTGTGTCCGGCAGCCGTCGGGGTGGGTTGGTGCTGTCCATCACCGGGCCTGCCAGCGCCAGGATCGCCAGGGTCCAGATCAGTCCCAGCAGGACAAACCGCAGTGCGTGGCTGCCGCCGGGATGCTGTTTCAGCAGCCAGGGGCGTAGCGAGGCGGGCAGCAACTGCTCCCAGCCCGATTGACGCCAGCCGCGCCGGTACAACAGCACCAGCACGATGGCCGCCGGCAACAGGGCCAGCAGCCACAGCGGGCGGGCGAAGGACAGGCCGAGCAACTCAGGCATGCTGGCGGCTCCGGCGGATCATGTTGCTCGACAGCGTCAGGCTCAGCAGCAGTGCCAGCGCCAGCGGCCAGGGGTACAGCGGCGTGGCCTGACGGTCGGGCAGGCCTTCGCGCAAGGCTGGCTCCAGGGTATCGAGCTGTTGGTAGATGGCCTGCAGATCGGCTTCGTTGCGGGCGCGGAAATAGGCGCCGTCGGTAAGGTGGGCGATTTCCCGGAGGCTGGCCTCATCCAGTTCGATGGATGGGTCGAACTGCAACCCCCAGAGCTCGGAGGTGATGCCGTCCGGGGTCTGGGTGTCCGCCCCCACGCCAATGCTGAAGATGCGGATACCGTGCTCCGCGGCCAGCCGGGCCGCGCGCAGCGGGCTGACGCTGCCGGCGGTATTGGCGCCATCGGTGATCAGGATCAGCACCCGGCTGGCAGCGGGTTCATCCAGCAGGCGCTTGATCGCCAGGCCGATGGCATCACCGATGGCGGTTTCGCGCCCAGCCAGCCCGATGAAGCTCTCATCGAGCCATTCCCCGATAGCCTGGCGGTCATGGGTAAGCGGGGCCTGTACATAGGCTTGCGAGCCGAACAGGATCAGCCCCAGGCGGTCACCGCGCCGCCGTTCGACAAACTCGCCGAGCAGATGTTTGACCAGGGTAAGCCGATCAACGACTTCACCGTCCAGCTGCATATCACGAAATTCCATGCTGCCGGAGAGATCCAGCGCCAGCATCATGTCCCGGCCAGTCACCGCGGTAGGCAAGCTGTCACCGAGCAATTGGGGGCGTGCGGCGGCGATGACCAGCAGCACCCAGACCACCAGATGTGGCCACTTGCGGCCGGGGCTGCCGGGTTGGGCTGCCAGCGGCTGCAAGGCCTGCAGCCGTTCCATGAAACCGACCTGCAGCGCCGCGGAGCGGGTTTCGGCCGGCGGCAGCCAGCGCCGGAATAGCCAAGGCAGGGGCAGCAACAGAAAGCACCAGGGCCAGTGGAATTCAAACATCATGGTGGCGCACCCAGCGGCGCAATTCCGCGAGCAGGGCCTGGCGCTGCGCCTGGCTCAGTTCGACCTGCGGTCGGTACAGGTCGGCCGCCAGCGGTTGCAGCGCCTGGCGTTCGGTGCCGGGATAGCGGCTGCACAGGTAGTCGAGCCAGGCTTCGCCGAACAGCCGCGTCGCCGCCACATCGCCCCGTTGTTTCAGCAACTGCTTGATCCGGGTGTTGATGGCTGCCAGCCACTGGGCATCCGGCAAGTTGGTGGGTACATCCGCCATCACCCGCCAGCTTCGGCGCTGCTGACGCCGTTGTCGCCGCCGGGCGTAGCGCAGCAGCCAGGGCAGCAGCAGGGCAATCAGCAGCACGCCGATCACCAGCAACGACCAGCCAGGCGCCGGCGGCCACCAGGGGATGGGCGGCGGAATGGCGGGGTGGGTCAGTTGCGTCTGGAGGGTCGGTTCCATCAGTGCCGTCTCCGCGCATGCATGCTCAACAGCTGCTGGAGTTGGTCAATGGGTGGGCGGCTGGTCTCCAGGGGGAGCAAGCCGCAGCGCAAGCGGCTGGCGAGCCGCTGCCAGCCCTGCTGGCGGGTCAGGAACTGTGCGGCCCAGGCCTCGCGCAGCGATGCGTTGGTGGTATTGAGCGTAAGCCGCTGGTGCTCCTGCACGAACTCCAGTCCGGGACTGCTGGGCAGGCTGGCCTCCAGCGGATCGAATATCGGCAGCAGTACCAGATCATTGTGCGCACCCAGCGCGTTGAGCAGGGGCTGGCTCAGGCCGTCGATGGCAGCATGGTCGCAGATCAGATAGAGGATGCTGCCGGGGCGAATCACCTCGCGGCTGTGGCGCAGTGCGAGATTCAGCGGTTCGCTGTCCGGCGGGACGGCGCCCGGCTGCAGCGCCTGATTGGCCTTGAGCACCTGGCTGAACAGCTGCAGGATAGCCCGGCGGCTGCGGCGCGGGCGTACCTCATGACATTTCGCCGCATCGAAGACCATACCGCCGATCCGGTCGTTGTGCGCCAGCGCCATCCAGGCGATCAGGGCGCAGGCCTCGGCCGCCAGCACGGACTTGAAACACCGCTGGGTGCCGAAGAACAGCCGGCTGCTCTGTTCGCAGATGACGAACACGGGGCGCTCGCGTTCTTCATTGAAGACCTTGGTATGGGCCTTGCGGGTGCGCGCGGTCACTCGCCAGTCGATGTTGCGGATGTCATCGCCCGGCTGGTAAAGACGTACCTGGTCGAAATCGATGCCCCGGCCACGCAGGCGCGACAATTGCTGGCCCGCCTGGCGCCCGGAATGCAGCGGGCGGACGGACAGCGGCAATTCCCGGCAGTGGCGGCGCGCCTCCAGCAGTGAGTCGAGGGTGACGTGGACGGCGGCGTCGCTCATATCGGCCTAGACCACGGCAACGGATTCGACCAGCAGGGTGATGGCCCGGTCGGCGTCGATACCGGCGGCTTCGGCTTCGAAGCTGAGCATCAGGCGATGGCGCAATACATCATGGACGATGGCCTGAACATCCTCGGGGCTGACGAAATCCCGACCGGCGAGCCAGGCGTGGGCGCGGGCGCAGCGGTCCAGGGCGATGGTCCCCCGCGGGCTGGCGCCCATCTGGATCCATTCCGCCAACTGGGGGTTGTACAGGTCCGGGCGGCGGGTGGCCATGATCAGCTGGATGAGGTATTCCTCCACCGCATCGGCCATGAACAGGCCGAGCACTTCCTGGCGGGCAGCGAGAATCGAGGCCTGGCTGACCTGCTCGGCAATGCGCGGCTCGAACCCCTTGGCTTCGCCTCGGGCCAGATGCAGGATCTGGCGCTCCAGCGCGGCATCGGGAAAGCCGATGCGCACATGCATCAGAAAACGATCCAGCTGGGCTTCGGGCAGGGGATAGGTGCCTTCCTGCTCGATGGGGTTCTGCGTGGCCATCACCATGAACAGCTCCGGCAACGGCCAGGTCTCGCGGCCAATGCTCACCTGCCGCTCGGCCATGGCCTCGAGCAGGGCGGATTGTACCTTGGCCGGGGCCCGGTTGATCTCATCGGCCAGGACCAGGTGGTGGAAGATCGGGCCCTGCTGGAAGCTGAAGCTGGCGGTTTCCGGACGGTAGATTTCGGTACCGGTAATGTCTGCCGGCAACAGATCCGGGGTGAACTGGATGCGATGGAAATCCGCTTCGATACCTTCGGACAGCACCTTGATCGCCTTGGTCTTGGCCAGCCCCGGTGCGCCTTCCACCAGCACATGACCGCCGGCGAGCAGGCAGATCAGCATGCGATCGATCAACTGCTCCTGGCCGAAGATCTGCTGGGCCATGAAGGCTTTCAACTGAAGCAATGACTCGCGATGGGACATGAGCGGATTCCTTGGCTGATCGGTACTTCCTGCGATGACTGCCACTTTACCGAAAAGGCCGTGGTCTAGACTAGGGCATGTTGACGCTGCAACGCGGTGCGCGATGAAACGTCAACATGCCCTAGGGTGAAATCCCGATACACTGTTCATCTGGAGATGCCATGGCTTTCATTGTTGCCAGCGACAAGCAGGAGCTTGTGCAGATCATCCAGCAGCGCCTGCAGACGCTGGTCGAACCGGCGGAACGCGAACCCATTGCGCTGTTCGCCCGGTATTTCTTCGGTATCGCCACCCTTGATGAACTGGCAGCCCGTCAGGACAGTGACCTGCTGGGCGCGGTGTTATCGAGCTGGCGTCTGGTGCAGCAGTTCGAGGGGGATCAGGGCAGCGTACGCGTCTTCAATCCCCAGGTGCAGAATCACGGCTGGCATTCGCTCCATACGGTGGTCCAGCTGCTGCATCTGGACTCGCCGTTTCTGGTGGATTCGGTGCGCATCGAGCTCAATCGGCAGGGCTACGCCATACATCTTCTGCAGAACAGCACCTTCATGGTGGATCGTGATGCCGAGGGCCGGTTGCGTGGGCTACACCCGGCCGCGGCACGGGGCGAAGACTTACGCGGCGAATCGGTAATGTATATCGAGATCGACCGCTGTGCCAGCCAGGCCGAGCTCAGCGCCCTGCAGGCCGGGCTCCGGGAAGCATTGCTGCATGTGGAAACGGCGGTCGCGGCGTTTGCACCGATGCAACAGCGGGTGCGGGAGCTGAGTGAGCAGCTGCGCAGTGCGGATGGCGGCTGGTTCGATGCACAAAGCCGGGAGGAGGCGGCGGATTTTCTCGACTGGCTGCTGGCTCACTTCACCTTCCTGGGATACACCAGGTTCGCCATTCGCGAAGGGCTGGCCGAGGGGCGACTGGGGTTGCAACCGGAACACAGCCTCGGCGTAGCCGCGCTGGACCCACCGGATGAGGATATTACCGGCCTGCCGGAGGTCGTGCTGGCGTATCTGCAGTCGCCCATGCTGCTGTCCTTCGCCAAGGGCGCACAGAACAGCCGCGTGCACCGACCGGCCTATCCGGATTATGTATCCATTCGGGAAGTGAACGAGGCTGGCGAGGTGGTGCTGGAACACCGTTTCGCCGGCCTCTACACGTCCCGGGTGGGGTATGCCGATGTGCGCAGCATTCCCTGGCTGCGGTGCAAGGTGGACCAGGTGCGCCGCGAGTCCGGCTTCGAGGCCCACAGTCACCTCGGCAAGGAACTGGACCAGGTGCTGCAGGAATTGCCGCGGGATGATCTGTTCCAGGTGTCCCAGCAGCAGCTCGGCGAGACGGCGCTGGGCATAGTGCAGATCCAGGAGCGCAACCGTGTCCGACTGTTCCTGCGCCGGGGCAATTACGCGCAGTTCTATTACTGCCTCGTCTATGTGCCGAGGGAAATCTATTCCACCGCCGTGCGCCAGCAGATCCAGCAGGTATTGATGGCGCGTCTGGAGGCGTCCGCCAGCGAGTTCTGGACGCTGTTTTCCGAATCACAGCTGACCCGGGTGCAATTCATCCTGAGTGTGGACCCGCGGCGCAATCTGGAAATCGACCACGTGAAAATTGAACGGGATGTGATACAGGCCTGCCGCAGCTGGGCCGATGATTTCAGCGAGCAACTGCGCGACAGCCTGGGTGAGGCCATCGGGACCGAGACCCTGGCACGCTTCGGCAACGGCTTTCCGCCGGGCTACAGCGAGCGTTTCAACCCGGCGACCGGGGTGGTGGATATCCAGCACCTGCGCCAACTCAGCAGCGACCAGCCGTTGGCCATGAGCTTCTACCAGCCGCTGCAACACAAGCCGGGGCAGTTGCATTGCAAGCTGTATCATCTGGGCGGGCCGTTGCCGCTGTCCGATGTCATGCCGGTGCTGGAGAACCTGGGGCTGCGGGTGCTGGGTGAATTTCCGTTTCATCTGCAGACCCAGGATGGGCAGAGCTACTGGATCCATGATTTCGTCTTCAGCTCGACCCTCGACCCCAGCATGGATATGGAGGATGTCAATCAGTTGTTCGGCCAGGCATTCGCCGCCATCTGGGGAGGCGCGGCGGAGAATGACAGTTTTAACCGCCTGATCCTGCTGGCCGGTATCCATTGGCGCGAGGTTGCGGTGCTGCGTGCCTATGGCCGCTATATCAAGCAGATCCGCATGGGCTTCGAGCTGCCGTACATCGCGGCGACGCTGATCAGCCATGCCTCCATCGCCCGGGAACTGGCGCGACTGTTCAAGACGCGCTTCTTCCTGGCGCGCAAGGCATCGGCCGGCGAGCTGGAAGACAAGTTGGAGCAGGCCATCATTGCCGGCCTGGAAGAGGTGGCGGTGCTCAACGAAGATCGCATCCTGCGCCGCTTCCTGGCGCTGATCAAGGCTACCGTGCGCACCAATTTCTACCAGCCGGATGCCGAGGGTGAGCCGAAGGAATACATCAGCTTGAAGTTCGACCCGTCTGCCATCCCGGAGTTGCCGTTACCCCGGCCGATGTACGAGATCTTCGTGTATTCACCGCGGGTCGAAGGGGTACACCTGCGCGGCGGCAAGGTGGCTCGCGGTGGGTTGCGCTGGTCCGACCGTGAGGAAGACTACCGCACCGAGGTGCTCGGGTTGGTCAAGGCGCAGCAGGTCAAGAATGCGGTGATCGTGCCGGTGGGCGCCAAGGGAGGATTCGTGCCGCGGCGGTTGCCGGTTGGCGCAGAGCGGGAAGCAATACAACAGGAGGCCATTGCCTGCTACCGCCTGTTCATCCAGGGACTGCTGGATGTGACGGACAATCTGGTCGATGGTCAGGTAGTGCCGCCGTCCCAGGTGATCCGCCACGATGACGACGACTTTTACCTGGTGGTAGCAGCGGACAAGGGCACCGCGAGTTTTTCCGATATCGCCAACGGTATCGCTGCCGATTACGGTTTCTGGCTGGGTGACGCCTTCGCCTCAGGCGGCTCCGCCGGCTATGACCACAAGGCCATGGGCATTACCGCGCGCGGCGCCTGGATCTCGGTGCAGCGGCACTTCCGTGAGCTGGGCATCAATGTGCAGGAGGAGCCGGTCACGGTGATCGGTATTGGCGACATGAGCGGCGATGTGTTCGGCAACGGCCTGCTGCGCTCGCGCTCGGTGAAATTGCTGGCGGCCTTCAACCACCTGAACATCTTCATCGATCCGAATCCGGACCCCGAGCGCAGTTTCGCTGAACGCAAGCGGCTGTTCGAGCTGCCGCGCTCAAGCTGGCAGGATTACGATCCGCAGTTGATTTCCGAGGGCGGCGGGGTCTTTTCCCGCAGTCTCAAGCAGATCAAGCTGACGCCGCAGATGCAGGAGGTGTTCGATATCAGGGAGGACCAGCTGACACCGGCCGAGCTGATCAACCGGCTGCTCAAGGCACCGGTGGATCTGTTGTGGAACGGTGGTATCGGCACCTACGTCAAGGCCTCCAGCGAAAGCCACGCCGAGGTGGGCGACAAGGCCAACGATGCGGTGCGGGTGGATGGTCGGGAGCTGCGCTGCAAGGTGGTGGGTGAGGGCGGCAACCTGGGCATGACCCAATTGGGCCGGGTGGAATACTCTCTCAATGGTGGGGCGGCCAATACCGACTTCATCGATAACGCCGGCGGGGTCGACTGTTCCGACCATGAGGTCAACATCAAGATTCTGCTCAACGAGGTGGTCGCCGCCGGCGACATGACCCTCAAGCAGCGTAACCAGTTGCTGGCGGACATGACCGATGCCGTGGCCGGGCTGGTGTTGCTGAACAATTACCAGCAGACCCAGGCCATCAGCCTGGTGCAGGGGCAGGCTCACCGTGCCATGACGGAATATCGACGCTTCATCACCGCCATGGAAGCCAGCGGGAAGCTCAATCGCGCGCTGGAGTTCCTGCCCGAGGATGATCAACTGGCGGACCGGGCCGCCAACGGCATGGCGCTCACCCGGCCGGAATTGTCGGTGTTGATTTCCTATGCCAAGGCTGACCTGAAGGAGAAGCTGATCGCCTCCGAGGCGCCGGAGGACCCGTGGCTGGCCCGGGAAATGGCGACCGCCTTCCCGCCGCGGCTGGTGCGTGAGCATACCGCCGCGCTCGCCGCACACCGGCTGCGCCGGGAGCTCATCGCTACCCAGCTGGCCAACAACCTGGTGAACCATATGGGCGTCACCTTTCTGCGGCGCCTGGAACAATCCACCAGCGCCAGTGCCGGACAGATCATGGCGGCCTATATAGTGGCGCGGGATGTGTTCCGCCTGATGGAGCAGTTCGATAATATCGCCCGCCTGGATTACCAGTTGCCCGCGTCCATCCAGCTGGAGCTGATGGATGAGCTGATGCGGCTGGCGCGCCGGGCTACCCGCTGGTTTATCCGCCGCGGCGAACAGGCTGCGGGTTCGGTGGCCTCTGGAAAACCGCCGACAGCGGAGCCGCAGTCGCAAACCGCTGCCCTGGTGGCCCATTTCGCCCCGCAGATACAGGCACTGGATGAGCACCTCGACGACATGCTCGAAGGGTCGGTGCGCGAGCTTTGGGAGTCGCGCTTCGAGTACTATACTGCCGCCGGTGTGCCGCCTGCCATCGCCCGCCTGGTCGCCGGTGCGGGGCATTTCTACACCATGCTGGGGGTGATCGATGCGGCGGATGCCACCGGCCAGCCGGTGCAACGGGTGGCCCAGATGTTCTTTGCGCTGGGCAGCGAACTGCAGATTACCTGGTTCGCCAACCAGATCAACGCATTGCCGGTCGACTCCCATTGGCAGGCCCTGGCCCGGGAATCCTATCGCGACGAACTGGAAAACCAGCTGGGCGCGATGACGGTGTCGGTGCTGCAGGCAGGCGACCGGGAGATGCCGGTAGAGCAATTGTTGAGCGGCTGGCTGAATCACAACCGGCTGCGGGTGCAGCGGTGGCAATCGTTGCTGGTCGAGCTCAGAAGCGCCGGCCAGAATGACTACCCGATGATCGCCGTTGCCATGCGTGAACTGACCGACCTTGCCGGCAAGTCCCGGCAGGCTACATCCATGGAGCATCATGCAGGAACTGATCATTGATCTGGCGTTGCCCGCCGAGCGCTATCTGGCCTGGTATCGTGGCCAGGCCGGCCGGGTGGTGATGCGCAGCCGCGATGGCCGCAGCGTCAGCCTGCCAGCCCATCATCTGCGGCCCTTTCTGACCCATGAAGGGGTCTATGGCAGCTTTGTCATGCGGTTTACGGGTGAGGGCAAGCTGGTGTCGCTGGAGCGAGTGGGCTGAGCCAACCGAGCCCTCCATGAATCTGGGTCAGCCGGCGTATTGGCTGTATTCCGGGCCATGATTTCGCCGCTTTATACGGTATACTCCGCGCAGCCATTCATTACCGGGGCCTCTCCATGTATTCCAACCTGCGTTCCCTGATGTTTCGCCTGCCTGCCGAAACCTCCCACGATCTGGCGCTGGACATGCTCGGCGCCGCCGGCCGCCTGGGCCTGGCGTCCTGTCTGGCACGGCCGGTACAGCCCCATCCGGTAAAGCTGCTGGGCATGACCTTCGATAATCCGGTGGGTCTTGCCGCGGGGTTGGACAAGAACGCGGTGGCGGTGGACGGTCTGGCGGGCCTGGGTTTCGGCTTTGTCGAGGTGGGCACGGTGACGCCCCGGCCACAGCCCGGTAATCCCAAGCCTCGGCTGTTCCGCCTGCCGCAGGCCAATGCCATCATCAACCGCATGGGTTTCAACAACCTGGGCGTGGACGCCATGATGGAGCGCGTTGCCAAGGTACGCTATCGCGGGACATTGGGAATCAATATCGGCAAGAATGCCAGCACCCCGGTGGAACGGGCAGTGGATGATTACCTGTACTGCCTGCGCAAGGTCTACAGCCATGCCAGTTACGTGACGGTGAATCTGTCCTCGCCGAACACCCCCGGGCTGCGCACGCTGCAATATGGCGACACGCTGAAGGTGCTGCTTGGCGAGATCAAGGCCTGCCAGCAGGAGCTGGCGAGTCTCTATGATCGATACGTACCCATCGCCATCAAGATCGCTCCGGACATGACCCCGGAGGAAGTGGGGCTGGTGGCGCGTACCCTGCTGGCACAAGGCATGGATGCGGTCATCGCCACCAATACCACCCTTGATCGCACGCGGGTGGCGGGGTTGGCCCACGCCGATGAGGCGGGTGGCCTGTCGGGCGGACCGTTGACCGAGGTCTCCACCGAGGTAATCCGGGTGCTGGCCGAGGAACTCAAGGGGCAGATGCCAATCATCGGCGTCGGCGGCATCCTGAGCGGTGCCGATGCGGCGGCCAAGATCAGCGCAGGGGCCAGCCTGGTGCAGCTGTACAGTGGCTTCATCTACCGCGGACCGGAACTGATTCGCGAATGTGTGGATGCCATCGCAGCCTTGCCGGGCGGCATGGGGAAAGCGGGCCGGAGCTGAATGAAACGGCCCCCGTAAACGGGGGCCTTGGGCCTCGCAGGCCCGACGCTTGGAGTAAGCGCCTTGGGAGAAAAGGGGTGAGGAGGGATTACCCTACCGCGCGCATCTCGTTGAGTCGATGTACGCCTGAAATGCCGGTGAATCCTGCCCAGTGATCGGCTCTGCCTTCACGCCAGCCATTGATCCAGTTCTGCCTGGCGGTGGTGCTGTTGAAGGGACAGGAGTCTTGAGACTTGCCTTGAACGCCGTTCTGATATCCGCGCAAAAATGCTCGTTCCATCGGATCACGCTTTAGTCTTCTCATAAAGTACAGCCCTCGAGTGGTATGACAACCCGACCGTCATTCGGGTCGGGATATGGCGCAGAAGAAGGGCCTTCTGCACCCCGGATTCCGCAACCGCTGCGGATCCTTGTTCGGATTACCAACGCAAAGTCTTGAGGCCCGTTGTACCCTATTGGTACCGGCTTAGAAAGATCGAATTGGCATAGTGGCGTCATTGTTTAGAAGCCTCCATGCAACATAAACGCAACACTGTTCTGGAAATCAACGAGATGCGCGACACCCTTGAATTTTTTATCACCTGTCCGAAGGGTATCGAGGGCCTGCTGCTCGACGAGCTGCGCGGCCTCGGAGCGGACGCCGCCCGGGAAACCGTCGCCGGAGTATATGTCGAAGGCAATCTGGAACTGGGATACCGGATCTGCCTCTGGTCGCGCCTGGCCAACCGGGTGCTGCTGATCCTGGAACGCTTCCCGGCCAGCGATGCCCAGGGCCTGTATGACGGTGTCGCACGGGTGCAGTGGGCCGACCATCTTGAGCCTGACGGCAGCCTGGCGGTGGACTTCACCGGTCAGTTGGCTGGTGTGGACAATACCCATTTCGGCGCACTGCGGGTCAAGGATGCGATCGTGGATCGTTTGCGGACCCCGGAGGGCGTGCGGCCATCGGTGGACAAGGTCAGCCCGCATCTGCGAGTGAACGTACACTGCCGCAACGGCGAAGTGCAGTTGGCGCTGGACCTGTCCGGCAACAGTCTGCACCAGCGCGGTTATCGCCTCCAGCAGGGTGCCGCGCCGCTCAAGGAAAACCTCGCCGCCGCCGTGCTGATTCGTGCCAACTGGCCGGCGCTGGCTGCCCAGGGTGCGGCGCTGGCCGATCCCATGTGTGGCTCCGGTACCTTCCTGGTTGAAGCGGGGCTGATGGCGGCAGATATCGCCCCCAACCTGCATCGCCAGCACTGGGGATTCAGTCACTGGCTGCAGCATGTGCCGGCCCTGTGGCAGCGGCTGCACGCGCAGGCGCAGCAGCGCGCCGAGGCGGGCCTGGCTCGGCCGCCGTTGTGGATTCGCGGTTATGAAGCCGATCCGCGCCTGCTGCAGCCACTGCGCAACAATATCCAGCGGGCTGGCCTGGGAGAATGGATCAAGGTCTACCAGGGCGAGCTGGCGACCTTTGCGCCCAGTCCTGACCGCGGCCAGACCGGCCTGATCGTCTGCAATCCGCCCTACGGTGAACGTCTGGGGGATACCGCCAGCCTGGTCTATCTCTACCAGAAGCTCGGCGATGTGTTGCGTACGCAGTGCACCGGCTGGCAGGCGGCGATCTTCACCGGCAATCCCGAGTTGGGTCGGCGCATGGGTATCCGCAGCCACAAGCAGTATTCACTGTTCAACGGCGCCTTGCCTTGCAAGCTGCTGATGATGGAACTGCAGCCCGAGCGTTATATCACCGGCGCCGCGCCGCGCCCGGCAGAGCGGGAGGAAGGGCGAGATGTCGTTGTACCGGTCGAGAGGGGTGCGCGGCTCAGCGAGTCGGCACAGATGTTCGCCAACCGGCTGAAGAAGAACCTGAAGACGCTGGGCAAGTGGGCGCGCCAGCAGAACATCAGCTGCTATCGGCTATATGATGCGGATATGCCTGAATTTGCCGTGGCCATCGACCTTTATGGCGATTGGGCCCATGTGCAGGAATATGCCGCCCCGGCCAGTATCAGCGAGGACAAGGCCCAGGCGCGTCTGCAGGATGTGTTGGTGGCACTGCCCCAGGTGCTGGGCATTCCGGCCAGCCAGGTGGTGCTCAAGCAGCGCCAGCGGCAGACCGGCAAGCAGCAGTACCAACGCATGGATCGCCGGGGCGAGTTCATGACGGTCACCGAAGGGCAGGTGAAGCTACTGGTCAACCTGACCGATTACCTGGATACCGGTCTGTTCCTCGATCATCGACCGATCCGCCTGCGTATCGCCGAGGAGGCGCGGGGCAAGCGCTTCCTCAATCTGTTCTGCTATACCGCCAGCGCCTCGGTGCACGCGGCGGTAGGCGGCGCGCGCAAAACCACCAGCGTGGACCTGTCGAAGACCTACCTGGACTGGGCGCGGCGCAACCTGTCGCTGAACGGCTTGTCCGACCTGCACCAACTGGTGCAGGACGACGTGATGAAGTGGCTGGAACAGGATCGCGGCGAGTACGACCTGATCTTCATCGACCCGCCGACGTTCTCCAACTCCAAGCGTCTGGACGATGTGTTCGATGTGCAGCGCGACCATGTGCAACTGCTGGACATGGCCATGGCGCGGTTGGCGCCGGGCGGGGTGCTGTATTTCTCCAACAACTTCCGCCGATTCCGCCTGGATCCGGCGCTGGAAGAAAAGTATCAGGTGCAGGATATTTCCGCGCAGACCCTGGACAAGGACTTCCAGCGCAATACGCGGATTCATCGGACCTGGCGGTTGAGTCGCTGATAGGGGTGAGCGGTGCGGGGGAGTGTGACAGGTCGCCGGGCAATACCGGGCGTCCGCAGGACGCCCGAGTTCAATGCCGACCGCGCTCCTGTCTGCCGCTCAACGACTATCTGCCACATCCGTCGGCCCGCGGCGGTGAACATCACTCAGCAGGTTATCCAGCGCCTGCCGGCTGGCCCCGGCGGCGGGGTGGTTGACGATGGCGGCGACGGCCCAGCTCTGGCCGTTGTTGTCCCGCGTAATGCCGGCGATGGCACGCACGTTGCGCAGCGAACCGGTCTTGATATGGGCCTGGCCGGCCACCGGAGTGTTGCGCATGCGCCGGCGCATGGTGCCATCCATTGCCGCCAATGGCAGCGAGGCGACGAACTCCGCGGCATAGGGGCTTTCCCAAGCCTGGGCCAACAGCTTAGCCATGTCCCGCGCGGTCATGCGCTCCAGGCGTGATAATCCCGACCCGTTCTCCAGCACCAGCCCCTTGGGCTGGATATCCTTGTCTGCCAGCCATTGATTGATGATGCGGTTGGCGGCCTTGTGATCATCCGTATCCGCCGCGCTGCGCTGTTCCCGGCCGATGGTCAGGAACAACTGCCGGGCCATGGTGTTGTTGCTGTACTTATTGATGTCGCGCACCACGCTGACCAGGTCCGGCGAAGTGCTGCGGGCCAGCAGGCGCGCGTCGGCGGGCGAGGGGCCGATGCGATTGCCACCATGGATGCGCCCGCCCATCTCGTGCCACAGGGTTCGAATCAGGCTGGCGGTGTAGACCGGCGCGTCCAGTACCGACAGGTAGCGCTCGGCGTGACAGCCCTGGTGCAGGGCGCCGGTCAGGGTAATGGTGGCGCGCTTGCCGTCGTCGCGGATGGCATACGCCACGTTCGGCCACGGGCAGCTTTTGACCGCGGGCAGGGTGGTCAGCTGATTGTCGATAGTGACTTCCGGCAAGGCCGGTTCCAGATGGGTGCGAATGCCATCGGCATTGGCAAAGCTCTTCAGTGATAATAGCTTGAGGTTGGTCAGCAGCGGGTCGGGCTCGACCAGAAAGGGTTTGCTCGGATCGTTGCCGTCATCCTGGAACTGACCCGCATCCTGGGGCAGGCGGATATCCGCCGGTTGCAGCACCAGATCACCGCGCACCTCGCGTACCCCCGCGGCGCGTAGGTCGCGCAGCATCAGCCATACGCGTTCCATGGTCAGCTTGGGATCGCCGCTGCTGCGGAAGATCAGATCGCCCTGCAGTTCGCCACCGCTGATCGCGCCGGTACCGTAGAGGTCGGTCTGCCATTGGTAGTTCGGGCCGAGCAATTCCAGGGCGGCGTAGGTGGTCACCAGTTTCATGGTGGAGGCGGGGTTGACCGGCTGATCGGCGTTCACATACTGCGCCAGGCCCTGGCCTTCCAGAGGAATGACCGCCAATGCCATGGCATCGCCGGGAATCTTGGCCGCCGCCAGGGCGGAGCTGACCTTGGCGGGCAGGGTGCCGCGATCACTTTGGGCAACAACAGCGCCACTGGCGAGCAGGCCGGCGAGCGGCAGCAGGCAGCACAGGGAAAGTTTTTTCAGACGCAGCATCGAGCGCGACTCCCAGGGAAAACGAGGTGAGGGGCTGTGCGGAGTGTCCATTCCCAGGGAACAGCCGGTTGTGAGACAGGATAGCGTATGAATGGGCTGGAGCACTACCGGTGGGGTGAGGGGAAGCGGACTACGGCAAACGAAAAAACGCCCGTGCCGTCGCTGTAGTATGTTCCGCCAACTGCTCCAGACTCTCCCCGCGGCACTCAGCCACTATTGCCGCGACTTCCGGCAACCATACCGGCTCATTGCGCCGGTTCTTCGGTTTTGGCGAGAGCGTTCGTGGCAGCAGCCAGGGCGCGTCGGTTTCCAGCATCAGGCGGCCGGCGGGAATGTCCTTGACCAGCGGCCGCAGATGGGTACCGCGCCGTTCGTCGCAGATCCAGCCGGTAATGCCAATATGCAGGTCCAGATCCAGGTAGCCATACAACGCGGTCTTGTCGGCAGTGAAGCAATGCACCACGGCCGCCGGCAGTCGATCACGGAAGTCCCGCAGGATGCCCACCAGGGTATCGCTGGCGTCGCGCTCATGCAGGAATACCGGATAACCCAGCTCCACGGCCAGCTCAAGCTGCTCTTCGAGGGCCTTGATCTGTTGCGGTCGGGGTGAGAAGTCGCGGTTGAAGTCCAGGCCGCACTCGCCAATGGCGCGTACGCATTCGGCGGCAGCCAGCAGGCGCAGGTCCGCTGCCTGAGAGCTGTTCCAGTGACGGGCTTCGTGGGGATGAACGCCGGCCGTGCAGAACAGCCGGAGCGGGTCCTCGGCGCATTGCGCCTGTATCGCAGCGCAATCTGCCACCGAGGTGGCGGTCAGTATCATCTGGCTGATACCGGCCGCCCAGGCCCGTTCGAGTACCGCTTCACGGTCCTTGTCAAAGGCGGCGTCAAGCAGGTTGACGCCGATATCGACCCATTCCATGGAAGCGGGCCCGCTCAGCTGCGCCGGGGCGGCTTGGCTGTGCGGGGTTTGCCGGCAAAGTCCTTGCGCGGCGGACGCGGGCTGCGGGGACGCTCGGTTTCACCGGGCGGCAGCGGCCATTCGCGGATCTGCAGGGCGACGCCATTGACTTCGACGCCGGCCAGCTTGCCGAGCACGGACTGGTCCAGCTGTGGCAGGTAGACACCGGTGTGCTCGGTGAACATCTTGATGTGACCGATCTGCTGACGACGCAGGCCGCCATGCTTGACCAGCGCGTCTACCAGCGGCTTGGGCATCAGGTTATTGGAACGGCCACCCTGGACCTTGTAGCGCACCAGGCCGCTGTCGCGGTCATCGGGCGTTTCCCGACGCGGCGGCGCGGCTGGCAGATCGGCTACCGGCTCGACCAGCGTCTTGGCGCTGGGCAGGGTCGCCAGCAGGCTGGCGGCCAGCTCCAGCGGTTCCATACTGGTCAGTTGCAGCAGGTCTTCCACCAGTTGCTGGTGCAGCGCGCCGGTATTCTCCGCGGCGTTCTGCAGACGGGTGGCGAGCTTGGTCAGGCGACCGCTGCGTACCGCATCAGCGGTCGGCAGTGCCTGTGGCTCGATCTTCTGTCCGGTGGCCTTTTCCAGCACGTGCAGCAGACGACGCTCGCGCGGGGTGGCGAACAGGATCGCGGTACCGGAACGACCGGCCCGGCCAGTACGGCCAATCCGGTGAACATAGGATTCGCTGTCGTGGGGCAGGTCGTAGTTGAGTACGTGGGAGATACGCTCCACGTCCAGACCACGGGCCGCCACGTCGGTGGCGACCACGATATCCAGCAGGCCGCGCTTGAGGCGGTCGACTACCTGCTCACGCAGTTGCTGGCTCAGATCACCATTCAGCGCAGCGGCGGCAAAGCCACGGGCTTCCAGGCGCTCGGACAGCTCCAGGCTGGCGGTCTTGGTACGCACGAAGACGATCATGGCTTCGACCGGCTCAACTTCGAGCAGACGGGTCATGGCGTCCAGCTTGTGATGGTTGGCCACTTCCCAGACCTTCTGGGTAATGGTGTCCAGGCTGCTGCTCTTGCCGCTGTGCAGGCGGATTTCCTTGGGCTCGCGCATGTGCTTGCGGGCCACGGTACGCACACCGGCGGGCATGGTGGCGGAGAACAGCGCCTTCTGGGTCTGCTCCGGCACCTTCTCGAAGACGGCTTCGAGGTCGTCGGCGAAGCCCATCTTGAGCATCTCATCGGCTTCGTCCAACACCAGGAAGCGCATGTTGTCGAACTTGATGCTGCCGCGACGCATGTGGTCGGTCAGGCGGCCCGGGGTGGCGACGACGACGTGGGCGCCTCGCTCCAGCGCCTTGAATTGCGGAGCGAAGGGGGAGCCGCCGTAGAGAGCCAGCACGGAAAAGCCACGCATGTTCTGCGCGTAGCGCTGCAGAGCTTCAGCGACCTGCAGAGCCAGTTCGCGGGTCGGAGTGAGAACCAGCGCTTGGGTCGCGCGGATGCTGACATCGATACCTGCCAATACCGGCAGGGAAAAGGCAGCGGTCTTGCCGGTGCCGGTCTGTGCCAGGCCCAGCAGGTCTTCGCCGGCCAACAGAGTCGGAATAGCCTCGGCCTGAATAGGAGAGGGTGTTTCATAGCCGAGGCTGTTCAGAGCCTCAAGAAGCGGTGCAGGCAAGCCGAGATCGGCAAACTGCGGTGCCGCCGGAGCGGTATCGGACATACGGGAAGTAAACCTTGGGGGATTGAAGATCGCGTAGTATACGCGTATCCAATACAAATTGCTCCAGACATTTCACGGCGCATGGTGTCACACGTCGACCAGATAAACCGGAGGTGAAGAAATGGGACGCTTGATCAAGGGCATATGGCATGACGAGTGGTATGACACCAGCGCCAGCGGAGGCGCTTTCGTTCGCGAGGACGCAGGGTATCGTCACCAGGTCGAGGCGGGCGGCCGCTTCACTCCCGACAGCGGGCGCTACCATCTGTATGTCTCGCTGGCCTGCCCCTGGGCGCACCGCACCCTGATTCTGCGCAAGCTCAAGGGGCTGGAGCCCCATATCGACGTGACCGCAGTGCACCCGCACATGCTCGATCAGGGCTGGGTCTATGAGCCGGTCGAGCCGCTTTACGGCTTCGCCTGCCATCATCAGCTGTACACCCTGGCCAAGCCCGACTACAGCGGGCGGGTGACGGTGCCGGTGTTGTGGGACAAGCAGGAGCAGACCATCGTCAACAACGAGTCGGCGGAGATCGTGCGTATCTTCAACAGTGCCTTCGACACGCTGACCGGCAACACCGAGGATTATTATCCCGAGGCGTTACGCGAAGAAATCGATCGGTTGAACGAGCGTATCTACGGCGATGTTAACAACGGCGTATACAAGGCCGGGTTCGCTACGGCTCAGGATGTCTACGAGAAGGAGTGCCGGACGCTGTTCGCCGCCCTGGACTGGCTTGACGGCCTGCTCGCCGAGCGGCGCTACCTGACCGGCGACCGAATCACGGAGGCGGACTGGCGGCTGTTCACCACGCTGGTGCGATTTGATCCGGTCTATCACGGCCATTTCAAGTGCAATATCCGGCGGATCGAGGATTATCCCCACCTCTCGGGATATCTGCGTGAACTCTATCAATGGCCGGGGGTGGCCGAGACGGTGAACTTCAAGCATATCAAGCAGCATTACTACTACAGCCATGACACCATCAACCCGACGCGTATCGTGCCGCTGGGGACCGGACAGGACCTGACCGCGCCCCATGGGCGTGGTGAGCCGCCGGCAGAGTGGCTTGGGCTTTGAAAATCAGGAGCAGGGATTGAAGACGCCGTTGATTACCCGCCAGGGTTACGAAGATCTGCGCAAGGAGCTGGATGAGCTGTGGCGGGTAGAGCGCCCGGATATAACGAAAAAGGTCACCTGGGCAGCGAGCCTGGGCGACCGCAGTGAGAACGCCGACTATCAGTACAACAAGAAACGCCTGCGCGAGATCGATCGCCGGGTGCGCTATCTGCGCAAGTGTCTGGAATATCTGAAAGTGGTGGATTACCGGTCCGAGCAGGAGGGCAAGGTGTTTTTCGGCGCCTGGGTGGAAATCGAGAATGATGACGGCAAGGCGCTGAAGTTTCGGATCGTCGGTTATGACGAGATCTTCGGTCGCCGGGACTACATTTCCATTGATTCCCCCATGGCCCGGGCACTGCTGAAGAAGGAAGTGGATGACGAGGCGGAGGTGACCACCGAGGCGGGCACCACGGTCTGGTATATCAATTCGATCGAGTATGAGAAGAGCTGAGCAGTCCCTTGTCGTCGCGCCCCAGCCGGACCGGGGCT
>DXBL01000075.1 GCA_019116555.1 Candidatus Pseudomonas excrementavium | reverse complement strand
AGTATATCGACCGGGTCATGTCCGTCACGCCGGTGCCCGGTGTCATCGCCGTCGAAGGAGCCGAGCCATGAAGCGTTGGCTGCCCTCTCCCCTGCTGTCGACATTTCTGCTGCTGCTTTGGCTGATGCTCAACCAGAGCATCGAGCCGGCGCACCTGCTACTCGGCGCCGTTCTGGCAATTGCGGTACCGCTGCTGGTCGCCCCGCTGCGGCCGACGCCGGTGCGGATCTCCCGCCCGCTTACCATCGTCCGGCTCACCGTCTATGCCCTGATCGAGGTGCTGCGTTCGTGTTTCAACGTCTGCACTCTGATCGTGTTCGGCCGGGGCCGGCTCAACTCCCAGTTCATCCGCATCCCGCTCGATCTGCGCGACCCGCATGGCCTGGCGGTGCTGGCGTGCATCATTAACTCCACGCCGGGTACGGTCTGGGTGGAGATCATTCCGGGCAGTCACGACCTGGCCCTGCACGTATTCGATCTGCATGACGCCGAGTGGTGGGTGAACATGATCAAGACGCGCCTGGAAAAACCCTTGATCGATATCTTCGAACAGGAGAAGCCATGACCCTTATTCTGGCCCTGGCCCTCGGTTTCGCCCAGCTGTGCGTCATGCTGGCGCTGGTGTTCTGTGCTCTTCGCCTGCTGCTCGGGCCAACGGCGCAGGATCGCATCCTGGCCCTGGATTCGCTGTGGATGGCCGCCATGCTGTTCATCCTGTTGCTGGGCATCCGCTTCTCCAGCATGGTGTATTTCGAAGCGGCCCTGGTAATCGCCCTCCTCGGTTTCGTGTCTTCCATCGCCCTGGCCAAATTTCTCATTCGCGGGGAGATCATCGAATGAGCGAGTTCCTGACCACGTCCATGACCGATCTGCCCCTGTGGTTGGCGATACCCGTGGCGGTACTGCTGGTCCTCGGTGGGCTGATCACCTTCATCGGCGCCCTCGGGCTGCTGCGCCTGCCGAACTTCTTTCAGCGCATCCATGGCCCGGCGGTGTTCATCACCGTGGGGACCGGCTGTTTCCTGATCGCCTCCATGCTCTACTTCAGCGGCACCGAAGAGCGTCCGGTGGTTCATGAGCTGCTGATCACAGCCTTCGTGCTGCTCACCGCACCGGTCACCTCCATGTTGCTGATGCGCGCTGCGGTGTATCGCGACCTGCGTGCACGCAACGCGCGCAATGGCAACAGCTCGACCAACGCCTACCAATTCCCCGATGACCAGTGATGCCACAGCCTGAGCTGTGGCGCAGCACCTCGATGGTCGATGAAAAGTCTGAAGGATTTTGCCAAAAGCCCGGCCAGATGGCGTAGGCTGGTCTTGCCGCCATATAACTCTTGCGGATCTCCGAATCAATGAAGAGGAACAGGCTTATGCAGATTCAAGTTCATTGTGACAACCGTACGGAAGGCAACGCCCGGCTGATGGATTGGGTAACCGATAGCGTAACCAGCAAACTGGGGCGCTTTGATGAAGAGCTGACCCGCGTAGCGGTGCATATCAGCGATGAAAACGGTGAAAAGGCCGGCGCCCATGACAAGCGCTGCCAGATAGAGGCTCGCCCGAAAGGTCAGCAACCGGTATCGGTAACCCACAAGGCCGACTCGGTGCATCTGGCAGTCGATGGGGCGCTCGAAAAACTCCACGCCGCTCTCACCAGTCTGTACGGCAAACTGCGCAACAAGCGTGCGGCGCCGCAAACCGCGCCTGGCACTGCCGACCCGGATGTTCAGGATGCGTTGATGGAGGAGGATTTCAATGCAGAAGAGCAGGCGCGGGGCGCCTGAGGGTCATCTGTTCACGATTCCACACGGCGGCGCCTGAATCGGCGCCGCAGCACGGAACCTCAGAGCTTCAAGGTGCGTCTTCCAATGCAGGACTGGCCGCGATGGCCATACCCGGCATGACCAGGCTGGCAAAGCGGAACATGTTCATCCCCTGACGCGCCACCGCCATCGGGCCGCCATGGCCAGCGGCAAGCTTGCCGATGACCAGTCCCGCTACTGCCGAACCGGCTACCCACCACAGGGGCGAAACGCGCCGCATGGCGGCACGACGCTCCCGGGCATCCAGCTTGAGCAGACTGAACTCCACGGCGAGCTGTTCATCCAGCTGTTGAATCTGACTTATCAGCTTCTTGCGTTCCACTGGCTTCCTCCTTCAGTGTCTTCAGCTGTCGACTGGTGGCCGGGAATGACAGGCTCTTCGCGTACTTCTTGCAGTTGATTGCCAGGATCGCCATGGCCACCAGCTGCAGGCCGATGAACACCACAATCCCCCAGGCTACCGAACCGCTCCAGGCAAACACCAGCCAGCCCAGCAGTACCGACAGGCCGATCCACGCCAGCAGCAACAGCGGGACCATGGCCAGCCCCAGTACCACCAGCTTGCCCGAATCGGCAGCAGCGAGCCGCAATTCGAGCGCCGCCAACCGCGCCAGATCGCCGCCCGCCAGAGCCGCATGTTCCAGCCACGCCAGAGAGGATTTCAGTTCATCCTTGAGCGGTTGCCGGGCCTGCTCCTGCCCCCCGGCATCGCCGCTCTCCGGACGGTTCTCTCCGGGAATGCCGGTCATTTTCTGGACATCATCTGGGAGACCAGAAAGCCCGCCGCAAAGGCGATGCCGAGGGTCGCCAGCGGCTTGTCATGGAGGTAACTGTTGGCGTGATCGCAGAGTTCGCCAGCCTTGTGCTTGCCTTTCATGAGCTGATCTTCAGCATCATGCTTCCAGTCCATCCCGGCGGATTCCGCGGCATGCTTGAAGTGCTCCTTGGCTTCCATCAGTTTGCTGTAAGCGGCTGCTACCGCTTCCTTGCCGGAGTCGACTTCCTGTTTCTTGCTGGCCTGGTCCTGATTTGAAACGGGTCCGTTCTTGTCAACAGCAGTCATATTCGGGTGCTCCTTGATAGCTTCGGATAGGTCGATGTTCAGGACACCGACACAATACTTGACCCGAAGCCCGGCGGCTTGTTCCCCCTTTTTTGCGGTTCCGCTGAGGCGCGCTCAGGGACCGCCGACCAGCCAGTCCATACGCCAATCGCCCGTGCCGGACTGAGCGAAGTGGCGCGCCATCCACGGCAGCACCTGCTCCAGCTCCTCCCACAGCGGCCAGGGGGGATTGACCAGCATCAGTCCCGAACCATTGAGCCCCAAAGAAGTGTCCGCCGGCCGCACATTGAGTTCGACCCGCAGCACCTTGGGCAGCTGGGCAGCAGCGATCTGGCGATAGAAGTCGTGCAGCAGACGTTGGTCCTTGATCGGATACCAGAGGGCGATCACCGTCTGACGCATGCGCTGGACGCCCTGCTCCATGGCCTGCAGGCAGCGCTGCAGGTCGTCACCTTTCTCGAAGGGCGGGTCGAGCAGCCACAGAGCGCGCTTCTCGGCCACCGGCAGGAACGCCTTGGCCAGCTCGTAACCGTCCCGCTGGTGCACGGCGATCTGCGGCGCCTCGGCGAAATGGGCTTTCAGGGTCTGGGCATCCTCGGGATGCAGTTCACTGAGGATCATCCGGTCGTGCTCGCGCAAGGTATCGGCCATCAACTGCGGCGAACCGGGGTACAGGTGCAGCTCACCATCGGGATTATGCCGCGCCACGGCGTCCCGGTAGTCGGTGAGCAAGCCGGGCAGATCGTCCTGGGTCCACAGCCGGCCAATGCCATCCCGGAACTCCCCCGTGCGTCCCGCCGCCTCGCCCTGCAAATCGTACAACGCAGTCCCGGCGTGGCTGTCCAGGTAGCACAGCGGCGCCTCTTTGCGCTGCATCAGGGTGACCATACGCAGCAGAATGGCATGTTTGAGAACATCGGCATGGTTGCCGGCGTGGAAGCTGTGGCGGTAATTCATGGGGAGGTTCCTGAACGGCAGACCGGGCATTCTAGCTGATGAGGGGATGATGTTCACCGCCAGCGCGGCCTGCTGACCCGGTATTGGACACCCAGCTATTGCAGGGCAGATGATCCATGTGGAGCGGCCTTGGCCGCGAAGGGGTTTGGCAGAGAAGGAGCCTGGCAGAAAAGCTTCGCGGCCAAGGCCGCTCCTGCCACACCAAGGGGCAACCCGTAATACGCTCCTCAGCCTAGCCCTGCTGGCTGGTGGGCGTTACCCGCAGCACCTCTTCGATGGTGGTCAGCCCCGCCGCCACCTTCTGCGCTCCCGATAGTCGCAGACTGTGCATGCCTTCGCGGTAGGCCTGGCGGCGCAGGGCGTTGAGGTCGATGTCGGTCTGCACCAGGGGTTTGAGGCTGTCGGTCAAGGGCATCAGTTCATAGACCCCGGCCCGCCCACGGTAGCCGGTTTCCCGGCACTCGGGGCAACCCACCGGCCGCTGGGCGCGGGTCGGCAGCGGCGAATTCCAGGGCTTGGTCAGTTCCTGCCAATCCGCTTCGTCGATGTTCACCGGCTCCTTGCAATGCGGGCACAACGTCCGCACCAGCCGCTGGGCCATGACGCCCAGCACCGTGGCCTTGATCAGATAGGCCGGCACACCCAGCTCGACCAGCCGACTCACCGAGCTGGGCGCATCGTTGGTATGCAGGGTGGACAGCACCAGGTGCCCGGTCAGCGCCGCCTGGATAGCCATTTCAGCGGTCTCCAGGTCACGGATCTCGCCGATCATGATGATGTCCGGATCCTGTCGCATCAATGCGCGCACACCACTGGCGAAGGTCAGTTCAATGTTGTGCTGCACCTGCATCTGGTTGAAGCTGTCCTCGACCATCTCGATCGGGTCTTCGATGGTACAGACATTCACCGCTGGCGTGGCCAGCTGCTTGAGCGTGGTATACAGCGTGGTGGTCTTGCCCGATCCGGTCGGCCCGGTCACCAGCACGATGCCGTTGGGCTGTTGCACCATGCCCTGCCAGCGGCGCTGATCCTCGGCGGAAAACCCCAGCTGATCGAAACTGCGCAGCAGCACATCGGGGTCAAAGATGCGCATGACCATCTTCTCGCCAAAGGCGGTCGGCAGGGTGGACAGCCGCAGCTCGATCTCGTTGCCCTGGGGTGACTTGGTCTTGACCCGGCCATCCTGCGGCTTGCGCTTCTCCGCCACGTTCATCCGGCCCAGGGTCTTCAGGCGGCTGACCACCGCCACCGCGACCTGCAGCGGAAACTGGTAGACGGTGTGCAGCACGCCATCGATGCGCAGCCGCACGCTGCCGTTCTCCCGGCGCGGCTCGATGTGGATATCACTGGCCCGCTGCTCGAAAGCGTACTGGAACAGCCAGTCGACGATATTCACCACATGCGCGTCGTTGGCATCCGGCTCCTGGCTCATGCTGCCCAGGTTGAGCAGCTGTTCGAAGTTGCCGATCGAGTTGTTCTTCTGATCCGTGGCGTTGGCGCCGTGGACCGAGCGGGCCAACCGATAGAATTCCGCCGAATAGCGCTGGATATCCGCCGGGCTCGCCACCACCCGGCGGATATCGCGCTTGAGCACATGCACCAGATCGGCTTCCCAGCCCCGCACGAAGGGCTGGGCGCTGGCCACGGTCACTTCCCGCTCATTGATGTCCACCGCGAGAATGCCGTGGCGCCGGGCGAAGGCGAAGGACATCAATGGCGTGACGGCCGACACATTGATCTTCAACGGATCGATACGGTAGAACGGCTGGCCCGATTCGCTGGCCAGCCAGCGGGTCAGCGAGTCCAGATCAAGCGGCTTGCCGGGGCGCAGCAGGTCATCCGGCGCCTGCCCGGCGATGAATTCCAGCGGGTGCAGCCGGGCAGTCTCGCCGGTCGCGGCCCGGCGCAGGCTGCTCAGGTGCTCGGCGCTGTCCAGCCCCAGGCGCCCCTGCGCCGCCAGTGCCTTGAGAATATCCGTCAGGTCCAGCAGTCGATCACTGCCGGCAATTGCCAGATCGGCCAGATGCATCATCCCTGTTCATCTCCCCTTTCACTCTACCGTTGCCAAAATCGCCTCAGCTGTTCAATTCGCGCCAGGCATTCAGTTTGCGCAGCCGCTGCCCCTGCTTGCGCAGGGCAGTGAGCAACCCCGGACGCAGCTCCTCATCGACCAGCGGATACTGCTCCAGCAGTGCCTGCAATTTGTTCAGCTCACCAAACAGCCGGTCCGGCTCCGATACCTGCAGTTGATCGCGAAAGTGCGCCAACAGAAAATGCAGGCGATTCAACCGCGGCTGCTGATCCATCCACTCGCTGATGTCCGAATCCGGGTCGTTGTGATGCGGCACCCGCAGTTCCTGAATCTCCCGCGCCACCGCCGCCAGCAGCCAACGCGGCAGCGGCAGTTCGCCGACCCGTTCACCCCGCGGCGGGCGGTTGGCCGTCCAGCCAGCGGTATGCAACCACAGGGCCAGACCGATGAACAATCGCCCCCACCGGGGGTCGGCCACCGCCTGCTCGAACAGCTGGGGCGCCTGCTCCCGGGCAGCGCGACCGTCTTCGTCATCTGCCCAGCCCGACAGCACCAGGGGCCGCCAGCTGGCAATGAGCTGGTCCAGCGCCGGGGTGAAAGGCTGCGCCGCGCTGCGCGGCAGCGCCAGATCGAATACGCCGAAGAAGGCGCGCAGGCTGGTCAGGTTGGTCAGCAATTCGCGGAACAGTTTCCACTGGCCGCTGAATCGATACTGTTCGGCCAGCCGCTGGGTGTGCCCGAGCAGTTGCCAGCCGGCCGTGGCAATCACCTGGTCGACCCGGGTATCGACCGACCAGTCATGGGCATCGAGCCGCAGGTCGTAACTGGCGGGATCGAACAGCCGGTAACCGCGCTCGGCCTTGCTGATATCGCAGGGCATCAGGGCAACATCCTCCGCCAGGGTGACGGCCAGTTCGAGCAGCGCCGCCGGCGGGCCGGCGCGCAGTTCCAGTTCAAGCTCGCAGATCGGCTCTTCGCGGCCGTCGGCCACCACCGTACCCTGGTCCAGCGCCACTTCCACGTCCACCTTCTCGCCATCGCGCTCCCACTGCAGCATGGCCTTGGTGCGCTGGAAGTCGGTGGTGAACACCGGCAGCAGGTTCAGCTTGTCCAGGGGAGCGAGACTGGCCGGCCAGCAGCTGTCATCGAGCAAGGTCAGGTCGAGCGCTGCGGCGTCCACGGTCCAGTCCCATTCACTGCGTTCGGAAAGCCCGGCAACGCTCTGGCCACTGCTCTTCAGCGTCTGGATGAACTGCTCGCCATCCCGGCGCACCCGCAGGGCCACACGCGCTGCCGCCAGCTCGCGGTTGGCGGTGTCATAGTACTGGTTGTACAGGGTTCCGGTGGTCCAATCGCCCTGCAGACGTTCCTGCAGCAGGGGGTGATTACGCAGCGTCGACAGGGCGTCGGGGCTGATTCGCAGTTTGATTTCTGTTTCC
>DXBL01000074.1 GCA_019116555.1 Candidatus Pseudomonas excrementavium | reverse complement strand
TCCGGGCCAGGGAGGCGCATTCTACAGGAGTCATACCCCTTGTCAACGCCTTCCTTGCAATCCTTTTCACTGCGAAGAAGCGATGCTGCCGGCCTCTTCAGTGAGCGGCGCATTCTACGCCGTTTCGCTTGTCTGTCAACCCTCAAGTTATCGCTAACTTATTGATTGGCCTGGGCTTTCTGAAAAGCTCAGCGACTTGCGAGGGGCGCATTATAGGCTTATTGGAAACGCCGTCAAGCCTTTTGTTGCAGGAATATTTCAGCCAGAAAAAACCCCGCACAAGGCGGGGCTTCATTCAACCATTCAGAAGCAGTCTTCAACCGACTTCAACGGATAATGCTTAGGATAGGGCAGGCGCGCAACACCGCTGTCGATGGCAGCCTGAGCCACCGCGGCCGGGACCTTCTCGATCAGACGCACATCCATGGGCTTGGGAATGATGTAATCGCGCCCAAATTCCATCTCCAATCCGCCATAGGCCTCGGTGATATAGGCCGGCACCGGCTCCTTGGCCAACTCCCGAATGGCATGCACCGCCGCCATCTTCATTTCATCATTGATGCGCGAAGCCCGGACATCCAGGGCGCCGCGGAAGATGAAGGGGAAGCAGAGTACGTTGTTGACCTGGTTCGGATAGTCGGACCGGCCGGTGGCCATGATCACATCCGGGCGAGCCGCATGGGCCAGCTCGGGACTGATCTCGGGATCAGGGTTGGAGCAGGCAAACACGACCGGGTTTTCCGCCATCAGCTTGAGCTCGGCCGGCTGCAGCAGATTCGGACCGGACAGACCGACGAACACATCGGCGCCCTTCATGGCATCAGCCAGCGTACGCTTGTCGGTTTCCGAGGCGAACACCGCCTTGTGCTCATTCAGATCATCACGACCGGAATGGATGACACCCTTGCGGTCGATCATATAAATGTTCTCGATGGCCGCGCCCAGACTGACCAGCAGCTTCATGCAGGCACTGGCTGCAGCACCTGCACCCAGACAGACGATCTTGGCGTCTTCCAACTTCTTGTCGGCCAACTCCAGAGCGTTGATCATGGCCGCCGCGGTGACGATGGCGGTACCGTGCTGGTCATCATGAAAAACCGGGATATCGCACTGCTCGATCAGCGCACGCTCGATCTCGAAGCACTCGGGCGCCTTGATGTCCTCCAGGTTGATACCACCGAAAGTACAGGAGATACGCTTGACGGTATCGATGAATGCCTGCGGACTTTCGGATTCGACTTCGATATCGAAAACGTCGATACCGGCAAAACGCTTGAACAGCACTCCCTTGCCTTCCATGACCGGTTTGGAAGCCTGCGGACCGAGATTACCCAGACCGAGGATGGCCGTGCCATCGGAGATAACCGCAACCAGGTTGCCTTTACCGGTGTATTTGTAGGCGTTATCCAGATCCTTGGCGATCTCGCGTACGGGCTCAGCAACACCCGGACTGTAAGCCAGCGCCAGATCGCGCGCAGTTGCAGTAGGCTTGGTCAGCTCGACGCTCAGTTTGCCCGGACGGGGACTGGCATGATATTCGAGCGCATCAGTTCTCAGATCAGACATGATTACGTTTCCGGTAAGTAGCTTTTATCGTATTGCGGATAATCGAGAATACAGAAAAGGCCTAATGCTCACAAGATCATTCAAAGCACCGCCAAGTGTGCAGCGATAAACCACACTTCTTCGGCCATTGACGTCGATCAATCGAAACTTATCATCCTCGGCTCGCGCACCGGCAGCATGAATTGTGCATGGCCGCGGGACTGGTTCTTTCGATCCACAATCCAGCCTCTCACCTCAAGCGAGCGCCCAGTCCAACCATCGAGCCGGTCAAATCGATGCTGATCATCCTCCGACAGGCGCAACACCAGAGGACCATCGAGATCGACCCAGGCATACCGCCCTGCCCGCTGGACCGAGACGACACGCCCTCGAACCACCTGAAAGCCACCCGCACGCACCTCGGCAGCACGAATTACCGGCGCCTGCTGCCACACGCCGAGTCCAGCTTCACGAGCGAGGGATTCCTGCTGTAGATGACAATCGAGCAATGCCAGGTTGGGTGGGATACCGATGGCGAAACCCATGCCACTCTGCAGCAGTTGAGCCTCGATGTTGGCGCCATGAATGTCGAACAGATGACCCAGCGTGCGACCGTAATCATCTCGCGCATCCTCTCCCACCAACAGACGCAGCCCGGCGGCACCAACGAGACGCTCGAGCTCGGCCCGGGCCTTCTGCGCATACGGCTCGGAGGGCGCGCCACGCCGGCCGATTTCCGGCGCATTGATACCGATCAGGCGCACCCGCCGACCATCCACCAGTTCCAGCGTATCGCCATCGATGACATAGCGACTGACCACCGACTCGCCAACATCCGGCAGGCTCTCGCAGACTCCGGCCAGCGCCGGCAGAGCCAACAGCCAGGCAACAAAAAAGGCGCCCCAATGGAGCGCCTTCTTCGAATCGGACAAGACCACTGAATGGCCCGTCGATCTTATTTCTTGCTGGAAACAGCACCGAAACGCTGATTGAAGCGCTCGATACGGCCGCCGGTATCCAGAACCTTCTGCTTGCCGGTGTAGAACGGGTGGCAAGCGGAGCAGACGTCCAGATAGATGCTCTTGCCCAGAGTGGAGCGGGTCTTGATGACGTTGCCGCAACCACAGGTGGCTTCGATTTCTTCGTACGCAGGGTGCAAATCAGCTTTCATGGATGATTCCTCGGTTTCGTGTGCCGCCACCGGACCAACCTGATCAGGCACCGCACTGTAATGACGCTATCCGGCATCGAACAATCGAATGGACCGGAAAACAGGCCGGCGATGATAACAGAATTCCGCTGTCACGCAAGCATTACGCATGCTGCGGCAGTGAGGCGCTGAATATCACTGCGGGCAATGCTACCATCAGCGGCTTGTCAGCACGGGATGTCACAGTGTCAGGACCGATTCTCCAGGTTGCCCTTCCTTCCCCCCTGCGCCGCTTGTTCGATTACCGGGCGCCAGCGGGCCTGCGTATGGATGACCTGCAGCTGGGGCTACGCGTCAGCGTGCCCTTCGGCAACCGCCAGATGGTGGGCGTGATCGCCGGCATCAGCGACCAGTCGAGCGTGCCGGCGGGCAAGCTCAAGCGCGCCAGCGAGCTGATCGACCACAGCCCATTACTGCCCGACACTCTGTGGAAACTCTGCAACTGGACCGCCAGCTATTACCAACATGGCCTCGGCGATACCCTGAGCAGCGCACTGCCGGTGCTGCTGCGCCGTGGTGAGCCGGCGCTGGCGCGCCAGGACATGCTCTGGCAATTGCTCCCCGGCGCCTATCCCGAGCACCCTGCCATCAGCCGTGCGCCAAAGCAGAAGGAAGCAGTGCAGACGCTGGCCCGGCACCCTCATGGCCTGTCACATGCCCTCATCAGTCAGTGGGGCCTGACCCGGGAGGCGCTTGAATCGCTGGAACGCAAAGGTCTGGCCCAGCGCATTCATCAATCGCCGCACCACACCAGCGAGCCGCAACCGTTATTAAAGGAAACACCGTTGTCGCCCAATGGCGAGCAGCGGGCTGCGCTGGACGCGATTATCTCAGTCGACGGTTTCCATGCCTGGCTGCTGGAAGGCGTGACCGGCAGCGGCAAGACCGAAGTCTATCTGCAGGCAATCCAGCATTGCCTGCAGCGACAGCGCCAGGCGTTGGTGCTGATTCCCGAGATCGGCCTGACGCCGCAGACCCTCGAGCGCTTTCGGCGACGCTTCAGCGTACCGGTGGTGATCCTGCATTCGGGATTGAATGACCGCGAGCGGCTCGATGCCTGGATTGCCGCCCGCGATGGCGAAGCCGGCATCATCATCGGCACCCGCTCGGCGATCTTCACGCCCCTGGCCCGGCCAGGCCTGATCATCGTCGACGAGGAACATGACCTCTCCTATAAACAGCAGGAAGGCCTGCGGTATAACGCCCGGGACCTGGCGGTCTATCGCGCCCATCTGGAGCAGGTCGGGCTGATTCTCGGCTCCGCCACGCCCTCCTTTGAAAGCCTGCACAACGTTCAGCGCGGACGCTATCAACGGCTGCGCCTGACCCAGCGCGCCGGCAATGCCAGCCCACCAACCATTCAATGCCTGGATATCCGCAGCCGACCACTGGAAGGCGGCATGTCGCGACCATTGATCCAGCTGATGGGCGAGCATCTGCGCCAGGGCAACCAGGTGCTGGTGTTCATCAACCGCCGCGGCTTCGCCCCCACCCTGATGTGTCATGACTGCGGCTGGATGGCCGAGTGCCGCCGCTGCGATGCACGCATGACGCTGCACCAGTCACCCGCGCAGCTGCACTGCCACCATTGCGGCAGCCAGCGCGCCGTCGATCGCTGCTGTCCGAAATGCCAGAGCCAGGACCTGCGCCCCATCGGTGCCGGTACCGAGCGCACCGAGGAGCACCTGACCGCGTGCTTCCCGGATTTTCCGATCCTGCGTATCGACCGCGACACCATGGCGCGCAAGCAGGCCATGCAGAGCATGCTGGCACGCATCCAGAGCGGCGCGCCCTGCGTGCTGGTGGGTACCCAGATGCTCGCCAAGGGGCACCACTTCCCCGACGTGACCCTGGTGGCCATCCTCGATGCCGACGGCGGACTGTTTTCCGCCGATTTCCGCGGCCCCGAACGCATGGCCCAGCTGATTATCCAGGTGGCTGGCCGTGCCGGGCGGGCCGATAAGCCCGGCCAGGTGCTGATCCAGACCCACATGGCCGAGCATCAGCTGCTGCTGGATCTGACCGAGCATGATTACGCCCGCTTCGCCGAACGGGAATTGGCAGGCCGTGCCGCTGCGCAGCTGCCACCCTACAGCTTCATGGCGCTGTTGCGCGCCGAATCCAACTCGTCGGCACAGACCAACCAGTTTCTCGATGAAGCCTGCACGCTGGCGGAGCAGTTGACCGCCAGCCTGGACATCACCGGTGTCGAGCTGCTCGGCCCGGTACCCTCGCCCATGGAACGCCGCGCGGGCCGTTATCGTGCCCAGTTGCTGGTACAGGCGGGGCAACGCTCGGCCCTGCATCAGCTACTGCACCATTGGTTGGCAGCGCTGGAGCAGCACCCGCTGGCCCGCCGTGTGCGCTGGTCGATTGATGTCGACCCGCTGGACATGTTCTAGACTCCCTTACCGACGTCAAGGCACCGCCGGACAGAGGGATTTGGCAAGCAGCCCGTTAAGTCGGATAATGCCGGGCTTTTCCACAGGCCGTTGCCGGATACTCCATTACCTATGAAAAACCTGATCAGCCAGTTGCTCGCCAGCGCCGTCAGCACCCTGCAGAACCAAGGCGTACTGCCCAGCGATATCTCCCCCGATATTCAGGTGGAAACCGCCCGGGACAAGAGCCACGGTGACTTCGCCAGCAACCTGGCAATGATGCTGGCCAAGCCCGCCCGCATGAAGCCCCGTGACCTGGCTGAACAGTTGGTCGCCGCGCTGCCGCACAGCGATGCCGTGGCCCAGGTCAGTATCGCCGGTCCAGGTTTCATCAACTTTTTCCAGGCCCGCGACTGGCTGGCTGCGCAGCTGCAGCAGGCGCTGGACGATCCGCAGTTGAACGTACCCCAGGCCGAACCGGCCCAGCGCGTGGTAGTGGACTATTCCTCGCCCAACCTGGCCAAGGAAATGCACGTCGGCCACCTGCGCTCGACGATCATCGGCGACGCCGTGGTGCGGGTGCTGGAGTTTCTCGGCCATGAAGTGATCCGCCAGAACCATGTGGGCGACTGGGGTACCCAGTTCGGCATGCTGCTGGCTTACCTGGAAGAGAACCCGGTTACCGCCGAAGCCGAACTGGGCGATCTGGAGAATTTCTATCGCCAGGCCAAGCAGCGTTTCGATGAGAGCGAGGCGTTTGCCAACCGCGCCCGCGAGCGGGTGGTACAGCTGCAGGCAGGCGACCCCGAGTGCCTGGCCTTGTGGAACCGCTTCAACAGCATTTCCCTGGGCCACTGCCAGGCGGTATATGACCGCCTGGGCGTCAGCCTGACCCCCGCCGATGTGCGCGGTGAAAGCGCCTACAACGACCAGCTCGCCGATGTGGTCGACAGCCTGCAGCAAGCCGGCCTGCTCACCGAAAGCGAAGGCGCGCGCTGTGTGTTTCTCGATGAATTCAAAAACAGCGAAGACAAGCCCCTGCCGGTCATCGTGCAGAAGGCCGGCGGCGGCTATCTGTATGCAACCAGCGATCTTGCCGCCATGCGCTATCGCCATCAGGTACTGGATGCCGACCGGGTGCTGTATTTCGTCGACCAACGTCAGGCGCTGCACTTCCAGCAGGTGTTCGCCGTGGCGCGCAAGGCGGGGTTCGTATCCGCGGATATGCAGCTGGAACATATGGGCTTCGGTACCATGAACGGTGCCGATGGCAAACCGTTCAAGACCCGGGATGGCGGCACCGTGAAGCTGGTCGATCTGCTGGACGAAGCCGAACAGCGCGCCTTCCAGCTGGTCGCCCAGAAGAACCCCGAACTCGACAGCGCCGAGTTGCAGCAGATCGCCCGCGCGGTGGGCATCGGCGCGGTCAAGTACGCCGATCTCTCCAAGCACCGCAGCAGCGATTACAACTTCAACTTCGAGCAGATGCTCAGCTTCGAAGGCAATACTGCGCCCTACCTGATGTATGCCTATACCCGGGTTGCCAGCGTGTTCCGCAAGATCGACCGCGACATGTCGCAGTTGGACGATCTGGCGCCGCTGGCCCTGCAGGACGAGCCCGAAATCGACCTGGCCGCCCATCTGGCCCAGTTCGGCAGCCTGCTGCAGTACGTCGCCCGTGAAGGCACGCCGCATTCGCTGTGTCACTATCTGTACGAACTGGCCGGCCGCTTCTCCAGCTTCTATGAAAACTGCCCGATCCTGGCCGCCGATGACCAGGCCCAGCGTGACAGCCGTCTGCGTTTGGCGGCACTGACTGGACGCACCTTGCGCCAAGGCCTTAACCTGCTCGGCATCACTACTCTGGAGCGCATGTAAGTCGCATGGCCAAAGCACGCAAGACACCCCGTCGCGGCGCCAGTCGCGCCCGGTCCAAACCCAGCCGGCGGGTACCTACCTGGCTGATTGCCGTATGCGGGGTGGTACTGGGCCTGTTCATTGCCTTTCTGTTCCAGCTGGAACCCGGTCGCGAGACGGTAAAACGTAATACTGTCCCACCCCAGCCTGCGGTAGCACCGGCACCCAGCAAACCCGCTGGCCCCAGCTACGATTTCTATACGCTGCTGCCCGAGTCGGAAGTGGTGGTGCCCAAGGCACCTCCACCACCGCCCGCACCGGTAGCGGAAGCCAAGCCGGAAACAGCTGCCAAACCAGCAACCAGCACCCAGTACTACCTGCAGGCCGGCTCGTTCCGCCAGCGCAGCGAAGCGGACCGGGTACGCGCCCAGATCCTGCTCATGGGGCTGGATGTGCGCCTGGAAGACGCCAAGCTGGCCAACGGCGAAACCTGGCATCGGGTGCAGGTCGGTCCCTTCGCCGATCAGAACAAACGCGCCCAGGCCGAACAGACCCTGGCCGGCAACGGCTTCAGCAACCTGCTCCGCCAGCAGCGCACCGGGACCCGCTGAGGCCCACCCACCGGCAGCCTGTGCTGCCGGTACTCCCTCCCGATGGTCATCCGACCGTCCAGCAGCTTGAATTCAGCCCCGGCAACCCCCAGATAACGGCAAAGGCAGCGCGCGCAGCGTGCTGCGCCATCTGAACAGCCAACAGGAGCTGCGCGTGACTACAATCGTTTCAGTACGCCGCCACGGCAAAGTGGTAATCGGTGGTGATGGCCAGGTATCCCTGGGCAACACCGTGATGAAAGGCAATGCCCGCAAGGTCCGCCGCCTGTACAACGGCGAGGTGATTGCCGGGTTCGCCGGTGGCACGGCTGATGCCTTCACCCTGTTCGAGCATTTCGAAGGCCATCTGGAGAAACACCAGGGTCAACTGGTCCGCGCCGCCGTGGAAATGGCCAAGGAATGGCGTACCGATCGCACCCTGCGCCGGCTCGAAGCCCTGCTGGCCGTGGCCAACAAGGATGCCTCGCTGATCATCACCGGCAACGGCGACGTGCTCGAGCCCGAAGAAGGCATCATCGCCATCGGCTCCGGCGGCCCCTATGCCCAGTCCGCCGCCCGCGCCCTGCTGCGCCATACGGACCTGTCAGCCCGGGAGATCGTCGAATCCAGCCTGACCATTGCCGGCGAGATCTGCATCTACACCAACGAGAATCACACTATCGAGGAGCTGGACGCCAATACCTGAGGCGCCCGGGAATCTGCCAATGTCCATGACACCCCGCGAAATCGTCCACGAGCTGGACCGCCATATCATCGGCCAGCAGGAAGCCAAGCGCGCTGTCGCCATCGCCCTGCGCAACCGGTGGCGTCGTCAGCAGTTGCCTGATGCGCTGCGCCATGAAGTCACCCCGAAGAACATCCTGATGATCGGCCCGACCGGCGTCGGCAAGACCGAAATCGCCCGTCGCCTCGCACGTCTGGCACAGGCTCCCTTCATCAAAGTTGAAGCGACCAAATTCACCGAAGTCGGCTATGTCGGCCGGGATGTGGAATCCATCATCCGCGATCTGGTGGATGCCGCGCTGAAGATGCTGCGCGAACAGGAAATCACCAAGGTCGGGCACCGCGCCGAGGATGCCGCCGAAGAGCGTATTCTCGACGCGCTGCTGCCGCCGGCCCGCCAGGGCACCGGCGATGAGCCGGTGCGCGAGGATAGCAGCACCCGCCAGCTGTTCCGCAAGCGCCTGCGCGAAGGCCAGCTGGACGACAAGGAAATCGATATCGACGTGGCCGACGCCCCGGTGGGCGTGGAAATCATGGCCCCGCCCGGCATGGAAGAAATGACCAGCCAGCTGGAGAACATGTTCTCCAGCTTCGGCAAGAACAAGCGCAAGACCCGCAAACTCAAGGTCAAGGAAGCCTTCAAGCTGATCCGCGACGAGGAAGCCGCGCGTCTGGTCAACGAAGATGACCTGAAAAGCCGCGCCATCGACGTGGTCGAGCAGAACGGCATTGTCTTTCTCGATGAGATCGACAAGGTCAGCAAGCGTGCCAACAGCGGTGGTGGTGCAGATGTTTCCCGCGAGGGCGTGCAACGCGACCTGTTGCCGCTGATCGAGGGCTGCACGGTCAATACCAAGTTCGGCATGGTGCGCACCGACCACATCCTGTTCATCGCCTCGGGCGCGTTCCACCTGTCCAAGCCATCGGATCTGATTCCCGAGCTGCAGGGCCGCCTGCCGATTCGGGTCGAACTGCAGTCGCTGTCACCGGCGGACTTCGAGCGCATCCTCACCGAGCCGGACGCCTCGCTCACCGAGCAGTATCGGGCGTTGCTGCAGACCGAAGGGCTGGAAATCGAATTCGCCGAGGATGCAGTGGCCCGGCTGGCGGAAATTGCCTGGCAGGTCAACGAGAAGACCGAGAACATCGGCGCCCGTCGTCTGCATACCGTGCTGGAGCGCCTGCTGGAGGAAGTCTCGTTCGGCGCCGCCGATCTGGCCTCCAAGCAGAACGGCGAGAAGCTGGTAATCGACGCCGCTTATGTGGACGAGCATCTGGGCGAGCTGGCGGTCAACGAAGACCTGTCCCGCTATATTCTGTAAATCAACACCGCCGGAGAGCCCGTCATGACCAGTCCGATACCGAGCAAGATCAAGCTGCGCAAGGCATCCCGCACGCTGGAGCTGGAATATGCCGACGGCCGGCAGTTCAGCCTGCCGGCCGAATTCCTGCGGGTGCATTCGCCTTCAGCGGAGGTGCAGGGTCATGGCCGGCCGGTGCTGCAGACTGGCAAGCAGAACGTCGCACTGACCGCCGTGGAGATGGCGGGTAATTATGCGCTGAAACTGGTGTTCGATGATGGCCACGACAGCGGCCTGTACAGCTGGGACTATCTATTGGGACTGGGCGAGCACCAGGATGCGTTGTGGCAGGAGTATCTCGACCAACTACAGGCCGCCGGTGCCAGCCGGGATCCGGATGTATCGGTCGTGAAGGTGATGCTGTAGGCCGGTGACCGGATAAGACCCCAGCGCCCCGAATCATCGGGAGCTGGGGTTTATATCACTGCTCCGTCGGCTTGCCCGGCTCGGCATCGGTGGCCGGTGCCGGTGCGGACTTGCCTCGGGTTGCGGCTTTTGGCGTGGTGGCGCGACGGCGGGTGGTGGTCTTCACCGGCGCAGCGGCTCCCGCCTTGCTGCTGGCTGCCTTGGTACTGGTCGCCTTGGTACCGGACGCCTTGGCAGCAGTCGACTTGCTCGCCGCCGGTTTGGCGGCAGTCGACCTGGCGCGTCTGGGGGTCGCCTTGGCTGCAGGGGTCGCCGCCGCCTCGGTTGCCGCCTGGGCCAGGGAGTCGGCGATCACAGTGGAACTGGCGGTTGCCGCAGCGGCAGCCGCCGGCTTGCGAGGGCGGGCCGGTTTGGCGTTGAGCTGCTCCACTGCGCGGGTCAGCTCGGCCACACGGCTTTCCAGCGCCTGCAGCTCGTCCTGTTGCGCCAGGCCCAGCCGCTCGACGGCGCCCGCCACGCGCTTGTCGAACATCTCCTCAAGGCCACCGAATTTGTCGGTGAGCTTGCTCCGCGCCTTGTCCACCTTGGCCCGCGCGCCTTCCAGCGGATCCTTCTTGCTGCGAGCGCTCTTGCCACCGGCCTTGTCGGCTTCGGCCTTCGCGGTTTTCTCTGCCTGTTCACCGTCCCGAATCAAGGATTCGAACAGCTTGGCGCCTTCCTTGCCCATGCGGGTGTAGGCACCCAGGCCTGCCAACCAGATCTGGCGGGAATACCCTTCCAGATCATCCACCCATTGGTTATCCCTGCCTTCACGCTTCTTCTTGTCCGCCATGAATAGACTCCTCGTGATCCGCTGCCGATGAGACTATCCAGCTTAGCAGAGTTGATTCGCGCTGCTGTTTGTCCTGCATCAAGCCAGGTACTTGTTCAGTGCCTTCTCGATTTCACCTTTCACCATGCCGGCCATCGGGGTCAGCATCATGCCCAGCTTGACCGCCACCCGGACGCTGTCTTCGCCGACCAGGATACTGCCATCCACGCCGCTGCGCTGAAAGGTCAGCTCATCGTCCTGCCAGGTACACTTGGCATCCAGCTTGGCGGCCAGTTTATCGGCCATCTGCTGCGCCCGTTCCTTCGCTGCTTCCTTGCCCAGTGCATGCTCGCGGGTGATTTCTACGGTTGCCATCTCTGTCCCTTCCAGTATGGTTGAAAAAAGACGCATAGCATGCCGTATCGTGCGCCAGCATGCGACATTAAATGCCCCTCCGGGCCCGCAAATACAGGTAGAATGACCCATCAATTTGCCAAGGCAGATGCTCCCATGACAGACAAGTCCAGCACAGACCGCACTACCCACTTCGGCTACCAGACCGTTCGCGAATCGGAAAAGGCCGCCAAGGTGGCCGAGGTCTTCCATTCGGTTGCCGCCAAATACGACCTGATGAACGACCTCATGTCGGGTGGCATCCACCGGATCTGGAAACGCTTCACCATCGAGCTGTCCGGCGTGCGGCCCGGCAACCGGGTGCTGGATATCGCTGGCGGCACTGGCGATCTGACCCGCAAGTTTTCCAGCCTGGTAGGCCCGACCGGTGAAGTGGTGCTGGCGGATATCAACGCCTCCATGCTGCGCGTCGGTCGCGATCGTCTGCTGGACAAGGGCGTAGCCGGCAACGTGCGTTTCGTTCAGGCCGACGCCGAGAAACTGCCGTTCCCGGATAACCATTTCGACTGCATCACCATCGCCTTCGGTTTGCGCAATGTCACCCACAAGGAAGAGGCTATCGCTTCCATGCTGCGTGTGCTCAAGCCGGGTGGGCGTCTGCTGGTGCTGGAGTTCTCCAAGCCGGAAAACGAGCTGCTGTCCAAGGCCTATGACCAGTATTCCTTCACCATGCTGCCGCTGATCGGCCGTATGGTAACCGGCGACCCGGAAAGCTATCGCTATCTGGCGGAGTCGATCCGCATGCATCCGGACCAGGAAACCCTCAAGGGCATGATGGAAACCGCTGGTTTCGCCCGGGTGACCTACCACAACATGACTGGCGGGATCGTGGCCCTGCACCGGGGCATCAAGCCCTGATGTTGGTGAGCACTACCCTGCTGGCCGGTGTCGAGCGCAGCCTGGCGCTGGCCGTTGCGCAGGATCCGCTGACCGCCCAACGACTGGCCGCCATGGAAGGACGGGCCATTCAGGTATGCACCCGCCAACCCAGTATGCAGCTGTATCTGCTGCCGGCGCAGGAGGGCGTGCGCCTGGCGCAGCATTATGAGCATGACGTCGATTGCACGCTCAGCGCTCCGGCCAGCCTGCTGGCCCGCCTGGCCCTGAGCAGTAACCGCCAGCAACTGCTGCTGTTACCCGAGCTGGAGTTGACCGGGGATACCCAGGTGCTGGTTCAGTTGCAGAGTATTTTCAGCGATCTGCAGATCGATGGCGAAGCCGCCCTGGCCCGTTGGCTGGGGCCGGTTGCCGCGCATGCCCTGGGCAATCTGGCACGTGGCAGCCGGGACTGGTTCGGCACCGCCCGGCAGAGCCTGCAACGCGCCGTTGGTGAATACCTCACCGAAGAGGGCCGCCAACTGGTCGGCCGCGCTGAAGCCGACGCCGCCGCCGCGGCGATCCATGAACTGCGCCTGCAGCTGGACCGGCTGGATGCGCGTGTACGCCGCCTTGAGCAGCCTGATACCGGACCTGACGACGCATGAACCTGACCGCTTTTCTGCGCCTGTTTCGCATTCTGCTGGTGTTTACCCGCTACCGTCTGGACCAGTTGATCCAGCCATTGCCGCTGCCCTGGTACGGCCGGCTGATGCTGTTCGGGCCATGGAAGCTGTATCCCGCCCCGCGGGATCTGAGCCGCGGCCTGCGCCTGCGGCTGGCGCTGGAAAGCCTGGGCCCGGTATTCATCAAGTTCGGCCAGATCCTGTCGACCCGCCGCGACCTGCTGCCGGATGACATCGCCATCGAACTGGCGTTCCTGCAGGACAAGGTGCCGCCCTTCCCCTCCGCTGAAGCGCGCCAGCGTATCGAAGAACAGCTGGGCATGCCGATCGAGGCGGTATTCGCCGAGTTTTCCGATACCCCGCTGGCCTCGGCCTCCGTCGCCCAGGTGCATACCGCCCTGTTGCACGACGGCAGTGACGTGGTCGTCAAGGTGGTGCGCCCGGGGATCGAAGAAGTCATCCACCAGGATATCCAGTGGCTGTATCTGGCGGCGCGCACGCTGGAGAGCGTCTCCCGCGAAGGTCGCCGTCTGCGTCCGGTGGAAGTGGTACGCGATTACGAGCAGACCATCTTCGACGAGCTGGACCTGTACCGCGAGGCCGCCAACGCCTCCCTGCTGCGGCGTAACTTCCTCGGCTCGCCGGTGCTCTACGTGCCGACCATCTATTGGGACTGGTGCCGCCACAAGGTGCTGGTCATGGAGCGCATCAGCGGCATCCCGGTGACCGACATCGACGCCCTGCGCGCCCAGGGCACGGACATGAAGAAGCTGGCCGAGCGCGGTGTCGAAGTGTTCTTCTCCCAGGTATTCCGCGACAGCTTCTTCCATGCGGACATGCACCCGGGCAATATCTTCGTCTCCCGCCACCAGCCGCAGGAGCCGCAGTACATCGCCATCGACTTCGGCATCGTCGGCAGCCTGACGCCGGAAGACCAGACCTATCTGGCCCGCAACCTGATGGCCTTCTTCAAGCGCGACTATCGCCGGGTCGCGCAGCTGCACATCGACTCCGGCTGGGTGCCGCCGGAAACCCGGGTGAATGAATTCGAGGCCGCCATCCGCAGTGTCTGCGAGCCGATCTTCGAGCGCCCCCTGAAGGACATCTCCTTCGGCCAGTTGCTGCTGCGCCTGTTCCAGACTGCCCGCCGCTTCAACATGGAAGTGCAGCCGCAGTTGGTATTGCTGCAGAAGACCCTGCTCAATATCGAGGGCCTGGGGCGTCAGCTGTACCCTGACCTGGATTTGTGGAGTACCGGTAAACCCTATCTGGAACGCTGGATGCGCGAGCGCGCCGGGCCGCGGCACCAGCTGCAGAACCTGCGCCAGCACCTGGAGCGCATCCCGCCGCTGCTGGAAACCACCCACCGGGCGCTGGATAACATCGCCCAACGGGATCAACATGTCCCTGCCCGTCGCCGCAGCGACACACTCGCCCTGCGGGTGATCGGCGTGGTACTGGTAGCGCTGGGCGCTAACGGCCTGGGTACGGACATGCATCTGTGGACCGAGGCCCAGCCCATGTACTGGCTGTTGCTGGCTGCCGGCGGCTGGCTGACGCTGCGGCGCGACGGCGATGATTCGAACCGACGGACGTACCGACCAAAATGACCGATACCCGAACCGATACCGACTGGCTGGACTGCATCAAATGGGATGCCGACGGCCTGATCCCTGCCATCGCCCAGGACGCCGCCAGCGGCCGCGTACTCATGGTCGCCTGGATGAACCGCGACGCCTTGACGCTTACCGCCCAGGAAGGGCGCGCCGTATACTGGTCACGCTCGCGGGGTAAGCTGTGGCGCAAGGGCGAAGAGTCGGGCCATATACAGGTCCTGCACGAGCTGCGACTGGACTGCGATAACGACGTGGTCGTGATGCAGGTCGAGCAGCGCGGCGGTATCGCCTGCCACACCGGCCGGGAAAGCTGCTTCTACAAGGTTTTCCGAAACGGCCAGTGGCACGATAGTGATCCTGTCATCAAGAACCCGGAACATATCTACGAGCACAAGCATGAATGACACACTGACGCGCCTGGCCGAAGTCCTGGAGCAGCGCAAGCAGTCGCCGGCCGACAGCTCCTATGTCGCCAGCCTGCACGCCAAGGGACTGAACAAGATCCTGGAAAAGGTCGGCGAGGAATGCACCGAAACACTGCTGGCAGCCAAGGATTGTCAGCTCAGCGGAGACAAGCGCGAGCTGATTTATGAAACCGCCGATCTGTGGTTTCATAGCCTGGTCATGCTCAGTCACCTGGGCCTCGGCCCGGATGATGTATTGCAGGAACTGGAACGGCGTTTTGACTTATCCGGCCTGGCCGAGAAAGCAGCGCGGACACATAAGTAGGGCTCTGCCCTGGAGGTTGAGATGGGTTTAGGCGGAATCAGTATCTGGCAATTGGCAATCATCCTGCTGATCGTCATCCTGTTGTTCGGCACCAAGCGGTTGAAAGGCATCGGCTCGGACGTCGGCGAGGCCATCAAGGGCTTTCGCAAGTCGATGAATGACGATGACAAGCCCGCCGTGGAAGACAAGCAGGGCGAAACCCTGGACGTCCAGGCCGAGAAGAAAACGGAATCCACACCCCACAAGGACTGACGGTCCATGTTCGATATCGGTTTTCTGGAAATGGTGGTGGTGGCCATCGTCGCCCTGCTGGTGCTCGGCCCCGAGCGCCTGCCCGGCGCGGTGCGCATGGCCGGCCTGTATCTGGGACGGATCAAGCGCAGCCTGGCCGACGTACGCAGCCAGGTAGAGCGCGAGCTGGGCGCTGACGAAATACGCCAGACCCTGCATAACGAAAAGATCATGGCTGACCTGGCGAAGAAAAAGCCGGGCGAGTCCAACGTCAAGCGCAACACCACTGCGACAACTGACGAGACCAGGCCAGAACCGGCTGAGGCCGATACTCCGGCACTGGCCGAGTCCACTCCAGCGGCTGCCGCTCCGGCTGCCAGCCCTACTGACGATGATCCGACTGCACCCAAATGAGTAAAAAGTCCCCGATCCAGACCAACCTCGGCGAGATGCCGCTGGTCGCGCATCTGACCGAACTGCGTTCGCGCCTGCTGCGCATCGTGTTGATCTGGATGTTGATCTTCGCCGGCCTGTTCTACTTCGCCAACGATCTGTACACCTTCATCTCCGAGCCGCTGCGAGCTTATCTGCCTGAAGGCACCAGCATGATCGCCACGGATGTGGCCTCGCCCTTCCTGACGCCATTCAAACTGGCCTTGATCAGCGCGCTGTTCCTGGCGATGCCCTTTGTCCTGCATCAGATCTGGGGTTTCATCGCCCCCGGCCTGTACAGGCATGAGAAGCGCATCGCCCTGCCGCTGCTGGCATCGAGCATCATCCTGTTCTATGCCGGCATGGCCTTCGCCTACTTCGTGGTATTCCCGCTGGTGTTCGGCTTCTTTACCAGCGCCGCCCCGGAAGGGGTAACGGTGATGACCGACATCAACAGCTATCTCGACTTCGTCATGACGCTGTTCCTGGCCTTCGGCCTGGCCTTCGAGATTCCGGTGGCCACGGTTCTGCTGGTGTTGTCCGGAGCGGTCGACGTCGCCAAGCTCAAGCAGATCCGGCCCTATGTGGTGGTCGGCTGTTTCGTCATCGGCATGGTTCTGACCCCGCCGGATGTCATCTCTCAGACGCTGCTGGCTGGCCCCATGTGGCTGCTCTATGAGGTCGGTATCCTGTTCGCCGGGCTGCTCAAACCGGTGACCCGCAGAACCGAGACTGAAACCGAAGACGACACTCCCTCCGCATGAACCTGCTGTTGCTCGAGGAGCAGGATTTCATTGCTCCGCAGCAGGCGCGGCTGAACGGTCGGCGCCTGCAGCACATGCTGGAGATCCAGCAAGTGACCATCGGCGAGAGCTTGCGGGTCGGTCTGGTGAATGGATTGATGGGCGAAGGCAAGGTGGTAGCGCTGGACCAGCAACAGGCCGAGCTGCAGGTCAGCCTGACCCAGCCACCACCCGCCAAACTACCCCTGACCCTGCTGCTGGCCATGCCGCGACCCAAGATGTTCCGTCGCATCCTGCAGCACTGCGCCACGCTCGGCGTGGCCGAGATCATCCTGCTGAACAGCTATCGGGTGGAAAAGAGTTTCTGGCAGACACCCTTCCTGCAACCTGAGGTGATCCGCGAGAATCTGCTGCTGGGGCTGGAGCAGGCGCGGGATACGGTGCTGCCGACCGTGCGTATCGAAAAGCGCTTCAAGCCCTTTGTCGAGGATCAATTGCCCGCGCTGGTAGCCGGGACCACCGGATTGGTGGCCCACCCCGGCGACTTTCCCGCCTGCCCGCGGGCGCTGGCTGGCCCGGTCACCCTGGCCATCGGCCCGGAAGGCGGCTGGATTCCCTATGAAGTTGACAACCTCCGCGCCGCCGGCTTGCAGCCGGTGCAGTTGGGTGAGCGGATCCTGCGCGTAGAGACCGCCGTGACCGCATTGGTTGCCCGGCTGTTCTGATAGCCCGCTCAGACTGCCAACTCCATCTGTAGCCCCGCTTTGTGGGACAGGTTTGGTGGGAGCGGCCTTGGCCGCGAAGGTTTTCTACCTGTCTTTACTATTCAGCTATTCCCATGCGGAGTATGAGGTACCAACATGGCGGGAGGCATATCGCCAGCGGCATCCTGCCAGCCTTCGCCCACCTCGACCTGCACATCGCGCGCCCCTACCGGCTCACCGCATTCGGAACAAACCGTTATCGGCCGCATGGCCTGGCCGCAGCCCTTGTGGATATGCCGGATCGGCGCGCCGCGCTCGTCGGCCATGTGTCGGTCGCCCCAGCTGACCAGCGCCATAATCGCTGGATGCAGTTCCAGTCCCCGCTCGGTCAACCGGTACTCCTCGCGCAGCGGGCGCTGCTGGTAGGGCACCTTGACCAGCACGCCGTGTTGCACCAGCTTTTTCAGGCGATCGGCCAATACGTGGCGAGTAACCCCGAGGCGCTTCTCGAACTCATCGAAACGCCGCACACCCAGAAAGCAGTCGCGCAACACCAGCAGGGTCCAGCGATCACCGACCACCGCCAGCGTGCGGGATAGCGAACAGGGCTGCTGGTCCAGCTCTTCCCAACGCATACTCGACTCCTCATTCGCACAGGGCCACAGGATAGCTTGACAAGTTCCAGAAAGAAACTGACTATCTAATCAGTTCCAAAAAAGAACCAATAAGGAGTATCCCATGTCCAGACCACCCGTTGCCGTTGTTATTGGCGCCGGCGATGCCACCGGCGGAGCCATTGCCCGGCGCTTCGCCCGTGAAGGTTTCACCCTGTGCGCCACTCGCCGCCAGGCCGATAAGCTGGAATCGCTGGTCAGTGATATCCAGTCAGACGGCGGCACCGCCCACGCGTTTGGCTGCGACGCCCGCAGTGAAGAGCAGATGGTCGCGCTGTTCAGCGATATCGAGCGGGATATCGGGCCCATCGAAGTGGTGGTGTTCAATATCGGCGCCAACGTACGGTTTTCAATCACCGAAACCACCGAGCGGGTCTATCGCAAAGTCTGGGAAATGGCCGCACTGTCGGGCTTTCTCACCGGCCGCGAAGCTGCCAAGGCCATGCTGCCGCGGGGCCGGGGCACCATCATTTTCACCGGTGCCACCGCATCGCTGCGTGGCGGCACTGGTTTCAGTGCCTTCGCCGGTGCCAAATTCGCCCTGCGCGCCCTGGCCCAGAGCATGGCCCGCGAACTCGGCCCACAGGGCATTCATGTCGCCCACCCGATCATCGATGGCGCCATCGACACTGCCTTTATCCGTGACAACTTTCCCGAGCGCTACGCCTTGAAAGACCAGGCCGGGATTCTCGACCCCGAGCACATCGCCGAACAATACTGGCAGCTGCATTGCCAGCCCCGGGACTGCTGGACCCATGAACTGGATCTGCGGCCCTGGATGGAAACCTTCTGAGCCCTCCACCACGACAGGACAAGCACAATGAACAAGAAAGTTGAATTCTATTTTGATGTGGGCAGTCCGGCCAGTTACCTGGCCTGGACCCAGATCGCGGACCTGGCGCAGCGCCATGAAGCCGAGCTGGCATACAAGCCGATGCTGCTGGGTGGCGTATTCAAGGCCACCGGCAACAGCTCTCCGGCCACCGTGCCGGCCAAGGGACGTTATACCCGCCAGGATTTCCAGCGTTACGCACGGCGTTATGCTGTGCCGTTCCAGCAGAACCCGTTCTTCCCGATCAATACCATGCAGCTGATGCGCGGCGCGGTCGCCTATCTGGATACCGATCGCTTCGTCCCGTACGTGAATGCGGTGTTCCAGGCCATCTGGGTCGATCAACAGGATATGGGCAACCCCGAGGTGGTCGCCGCCGTGCTGGGCCGCCACGGTTTCGATATCGCTGAAGTGCAGCAGAAGATCAATGACCCAGAGGTGAAGGACCACTTGCGGCAGATCACCGAACAGGCCATCGAGCGGGGCGTATTCGGCGCGCCGACCTTCTTTGTCGGGGACGAAATGTTCTTCGGTCAGGATCGGCTGGAGTTCGTGGAGGAAGCGCTGGGCTAGGGAGCAGTGAGTACTGTCATGTGGGAGCGGCCTTGGCCGCGAAGCTTTTCTGTCAGGCCCATTCGCGGCCAAGGCCGCTCCCACAACCAGTTATTGCAGTCAGTTCCTGCAGCTAGTTCCTCGTCAGCTCTCACAATGGGTATCGCGCTTGACTTGATAACCTGCCGGGCATAGCGTGAGCAGCGCATTGGCCCGGTATGGACTTCATGATTTCACTTGCATTCAAGGCGCTGCTCGGCGCACTGGCGGTTCTGCTCATTG